>JABXJY010000022.1:3218-14133 GCA_013375385.1 Desulfobacterales bacterium | reverse complement strand
GGGGTTCATGCCTGCGTCCTCAAAAGGAGATCTACCACCCTTTCCAGATGATTGACGGTGCTGCACTCCTTGACGAAATAACAGGAGGGGAGGTACCTCCTCATTTCCGAATCCCCCGTGCCCCAGAAGGCTGGAGGTTCTGGGTTGAGCCAGATGAGTCTCCTGCTCCGTTCGCGGATCAACCCCAGAATATCTGTTTGAGGATTTCCGTAATTATTCCGGGCATCGCCCAGAATGAGGACCGTTGTCTTATTGCTGAGCAGATCAAGCCAGGTTTTTTTGAAATCTTGAAATACTTGTCCATAATCGGTCCCCCCGAACTTGATCCCGAGCCCAAAGCCTCTTTGGAGCCTCACCAGGGCCTCTTCAACCTGATATTCCTCAAAAACGTGGCTGACCTCAACAAGGTTAGAGCAGAATATAAACGACCTGATCCTGGCCAATGCCTCGTTGAGGCTGTAGAGAAAAAGCAGCATAAACCGTGCCACCGCCTCTACGGAACGACTTACATCGCAGAGGGCCACGATGTCAGGCCGGTCGATCTTTTTTGCTTTCCACCGTGGATCAAAGAGGATCCCTTGATAGGCGACGTTTTCTCTCAGGGTTTTTTTCAGATCTAACCAGCCCCTTTTCGAGGTCTTCCTTCTCCTTGAATGAAGGTCGTTCAGACGTTTGACCATTCTCTGGATAATTGCACGCATCTGGTGATAGTCTTGCTGCTCCAAGTTGGACAGTCTGATATTTCTCAGGTACTTTTCGATGATCTCCCTCGTTGCAGATCCGGCGAACAGGGAAAATTGTTGCTCAACAAAATTCCTCACATTTTCAAAAAGGAGATCCCTTGCCTCTTTCAGTGCGCTTCCTTTCTGTCTGGAGGAGGCGCCATCTTCCTTAGAGAGCCTTCTGATGTCGCGATCCAGGCCCTCGAGCCCCATACCTTGGAGAGTGCGCTGAATGTAGAGGTTCTTCTGTGTGAAAAACCGGATTCCACTGATGTCTGCTCTCTGTGCAGCCTCTCTCATAGACATGGACAACCCCGTATTGTCACCAGAAAGGAGCATCTGGGTAAGTGGGGCATCCTCTTCGTTGGGCTCTAGTGCTGGTGCTCGATAAGAATCTGTCTCTGGGTCTGAGAAGCCGTCAAGGGAAAAGAAGCGATTAAAAGAGGCCTCAAAGATTTCCTTTTCACGGTGGGACTTTGCCAGGGTAGCCGACAGGGAATCTTTCAGGGTTTGCCTGTTTTCATACCCGACAAGCCTGGCGGCGTACATGGCGTCCATACTTTCTGATACGGATATCCGCACGCCAGAGGCCCGAAGGGCGATAATGAGATTCTGAAGGACCTGCTCCATTGTTCCAGCATTAAGCCTCTCTGAGGGCCTTCCCCGCTATGTCGTAGAGGTGTTCCTGGACAATCTCAATATCTTCCTCGAATTTCAGAAAGGTATTAAGGGTGTCCCTGACCAGGTCCGGGTTCAGGCTTGAGGCATGGAGAAGCACCAGAACCCTGGCCCAGTCAATGGTCTCGCTTATGGACGGAGGTTTTTTCAGATCAAGCTTTCTGACCTGCTGGATAAATGAAACCAACTGACCTCGGAGATTCTCCGAAAGATCAGGCACGCGGACCCTAATAATCTCTCTTTCAAGTTTGGGCTCAGGAAAGGGAATAAAGAGATGCAGACAGCGACGTTTAAGGGCTTCACTCATTTCTCTGGTGTTATTGCTTGTGAGCAGCACAAACGGCTTTGATATGGCCCGGATGGTGCCGATCTCCGGAACGGATACCTGGAAATCTGACAGAATTTCCAGCAGAAAGGCCTCGAATTCCTGATCCGATTTGTCCACTTCATCTACCAGGAGGACAGTCCCCCCTTCTCGCTGCAGGGCGCTCAACAAGGGTCTTGGTTCAAGAAAATGGAGGGAAAAGAAGATATCATCGTATTGGTGTAGTCTGGAGATGGATGCATCTAAACTCTCTGCTCCCTCCAAGAACTCGTTCAATTTATCCTTCAGAATTTGTGTGTACAACAACTGTTTCCCGTATTTCCATTCATAGAGTGCCTTTGATTCATCAAGCCCTTCATAACACTGAAGCCGGATCAGTGGTATCCTAAGGTATGTGGCCGCGGTTTTTGCAAGCTCCGTCTTTCCGACCCCAGCAGGCCCTTCAACGAGGATGGGCTTGCCCAAATGATAAGCGAGAAAGAGTGTGGTCGCAATCTGTTGGCTGCAGATGTAACCTGCCTCTTCAAACCCGTGCTGGATATCTTCTATAGATGCAAAGTGTTGATCACGATGGTGTTTCATCGAATAACTCCATGTCCGCCTTTAAACCCTTTCCGAAACAGATGGAGTGGCTCCCTTGACCAGGACATAGAATGGTATCATAGTATCGGTGCAAAATGCAAAGGGAGATTAGTGGCTGAAACCATAAGGCTTCAGACCCTTTTTCAGAGACAAGCACAACTGGCAAAAAATCCTTTACGATCAAATGGATAGCTGTTACACTTGGGAGTAAAGTGCATGGGTCCATTTCCTTCCTAAGGAGGCCTTTCCATCTTATTTTGCCCGTGTCGAAACAACCGTTTTTGTGATAATGGTGATGCTTGACCATTTTGACAAAACTGGAAATTCTTATTTTTTCGTCAATAGATTGCATTTAGCGAGGAGGGTCAATTTGTTATGAAAGATGTGAAAACCCCCGTGGTCAAAAGGTCGCTCTTTTCATGGGTATTGCCTGGTAATATCACACTCCAGGTGCTTATTGTATTCATTATTATGATTACCGTGTCTACCAGGGTTTTGCCCCTGGAAATGCAGAAGAGAATCGTCAACGAGGCTATTCGATTAAGAAAAATAGATTTGTTGTACCTCTATTGTGCTCTCTACCTAGGCGCAGTTATTTTTGCCAGTGGTCTCAAATTCCTCATCAACATTCTGCAGACCTTTATCAGCCAACGGGCTTTGGCAAACATACGAAAAGAGCTGTACCATCACATCCTGACACTTCCCTTGAGCTTTTTCAGAAGGACCCAACCCGGCATGGTTGTCTCATCGCTCATAAGCGAGCTTACTACATCTGGCAATTTCGTGGGCATGGCTATTGCCGTTCCCGTAACCAACGTGCTGACCCTGCTGGCTTTTGCCGGCTACCTTTTTTGGCTCAATCCCCTGTTGGCTGCCATATCAGTCAGTATCTACCCCATGGTTCTTTTTCTGATACCTCTGCTGCAGAAGCGTGCCAACAACGCCAATAAGAGGCGTGTGGACACAGCCCGAGGACTATCAAGCAGGATCGCAGAGACTATTACCGGCATCCACGAGGTCCATGGCAATGGTTCTTACCACATCGAAAACAAGAAATACGACACGCTGGTTGACAGGCTTTTTAAGATCAGGATCATCTGGACACTTTACGTACAAGGGGTCAAAGTGGTCAACAATTTCTTTACCAACTTGAGCCCGTTTCTCATCTTCCTTCTGGGCGGTTATCTGGCAATGACAGGCCGGTTAGAGCTGGGTGCGCTGGTAGCGTTCATATCTGCTCAGGAGAAGCTGTATGAGCCCTGGAAAGAACTCATTGAATTCTACCAGGTTTACCAGGATGCCTCCACGCGTTACAAGAGGACCATGGAATATTTCGACGCCTTGCCCGATTACCTCCTCAAGCCTGAGGACCGCAAGCCTTATGAATTAGAAGGAAGCCTCGAAGTCAAGGATTTGTCTTTTGTTACCGAAGACGGTATCCAGTTAATTAATGATATTTCCTTCTCCTTGAAACCCGGTGAACACCTGGCTCTGGTAGGATTTTCCGGCAGCGGCAAGAGCACCCTGGCCCAATGCCTCGGGCAGCTTTATAAGTACACTGGAGGCCACGTTTTGATCGGCAACAGGGAGGTCTCAGATCTTACCAAATCGGACATGGTTCACAACATGGGATTTGTTGCCCAGGCGCCCTTTATTTTTAACGGAACCATCGAGGAGAATCTCCTCTATGCTTGTTCATCCGTAGTTGAAGAAGATGGAGATAAGAGAGGTGATTCCATGCCGGACCTTGACGACATGATCGAGGTTCTTCAGCAAACAGGGGTCTTTGTGGATGTGTTGCGTTTCGGTCTTAACGCAATTCTTGTGCACGATCAGCATAAGGACCTGGTATCACATATCATCCGCGTTCGTGAAAACTTTCAACGCGATTTCGGTGAAGAACTGGTTGACTGCGTTGAATTTTTTGACCAAGACAGGTATCTTTACCACTCCAGCGTGTCGGAGAATCTGGCGTTCGGCACCCCCAACCGCGAGTCGTTCGCCGACAAGAACTTGCCCCACAATAAGTATTTTCTTGAGTTCCTGGATGAGGCTGATCTTACCAGGCCACTCTTAAGCTTAGGCGCGGAGCTTTCCAAACAAACGGTGGACATTCTGGGGAATCTTTCGCCTGACAAGGTATTTTTCGAACAGAGCCCGATCAGCCCGGATGAGTTGGACGGATATAAGCAGCTCGTTGAACGTCTGAAGGAGAAAAAGCTGCATCAGCTTTCGGCTGAAGACCGGGCAAAGCTTCTGGAACTGGCCCTGCGCTTTATTCCCGGCACACACAAGATGGTCGGACTGCCAAGTATCCTGGAGGAGCTCATTCTGGAGGGACGGGCGATGTTCACGGATAAGATCTCCACTGATGATCCCGGAGCGATTTCCTTCTTTCACATGTCCGATTACATCTATTCACAGACCATCCTGAACAACATCTTATTCGGGAAAACGAAGACCGACAGACCGGAGGCCCAGGAAAAGATCGACCAAAGCATGATTCAGCTTCTTATCGAAGAGGATTTTCTGGAAACGATTGTGGAAATCGGCATGCAGTTTCAGGTAGGCAGCAAGGGGGACAGACTTTCTGGCGGGCAGCGCCAGAAACTGGCCATTGCCAGGGCTTTTCTCAAGACACCGAGGATACTGATAATGGATGAAGCCACTTCGGCGCTCGATAATAAATCCCAGGCGCGCATACAGAATCAACTCGACACCAGGTGGAAGGGCAGAAGCACCGTGATCGCTGTTGTCCACCGACTGGATATCACGAAAAGCTACGACAGAATTGCAGTGCTAAAGGCCGGAAAAATCATTGAAATGGGCACCTACGATGAACTCATTGGCAGGAAAGGAGCGTTGTATGAACTTGTCAGCGGAAAAAAATGAGACGTATCAATCTTCCGAGTTCCAAGAGAATCTCGAAATCTTGCGACAGATCTATTTTTTCTCGGGCCTCCCACTCGAAAGTCTGAAGGTGTTCGCCTATATATGTACCAGAGAAACCTTTAAACAGGGAGATTATCTCTTTCGACAGGATGATGATGATGGCCAGGCCTTTTATATCATTTCCGGTAAGGCCAGACTCGTGCATAAGGATGAAGGGGGCGAACAGACGATTCGAGACTATGATACCGGGGAGTTCTTGAGCGGGATGGCCCTATTGGGCGCTATGCATCGCCTTTTTTCCCTGAAGGCCTTAACGGACGTAACCTGCCTTATCATGACCCGGGAGAAATGCAGCGCAACCATTCAACAGTTTCCAGACCTCATGCCAAGGATTATCAAGGCCGTGGTTGAGAGAATAAGCGCTTGGGAAGGGCGATTTCTCGTTTCTCGCGAGGAAAGTTGCAAGGTCTGCAGGCAGAAAGTTGGCGTTAGTCTAATATGAGCTAGGGGTTCGGATTGGAGAAGGATTCAAATTGGAAGATCTCATTTGAGTTCAGGAACAGCCTGTCGGAATTGGATACGCTGCGCCGGAGCCTGGAGGAGTTTGGCAAATCTCTTGGAATGTCCAAGAAGAGCATTTTTCAGATCAATCTTGCCATGGAGGAGGTTTTCGCCAATATTATCTCCCACGGATATGCGGACGATGAAGAGCATTGGATCAAGATCACCATGTGGCATCAAGATGGAACATTGATCCTACGCATCGAGGACGATGGGATTCCCTTTAATCCCGTTGAGGCCGAAGCCCCTGATCTTGAATGCCCCCTTGAGGAGCGCGAAATAGGTGGTCTCGGCTGTTACCTTATAAAATGCCTTATGAATGATATCGTTTATGAAAGGTCAGGAAATAAAAACATCTTAACCATGAAGAAGACCATAGGGGAGGCATAACCATCGTTAAGAGCGAGCCCTAGAAAGATCTCTACTTCAAGGAGTCCCCCTTTTTTTGATTGACTAAACTCATGTAAGAAAGCATATGCAAATGTCGGGAGGAAGGTAGATGGAGATTATCGAGAAAAAGCAAAACGATATTCTTATCTTTAGGCTCAATGGTCGCCTTGATTCGAATACCTCACCAGGATTAGAGGAGAAGATCTTTGAGGCTATTGAAAGCGGATCATACAAGATGATTATAGATTTTGAGGCCCTCGATTATATCTCGAGCGCAGGTTTGAGGGTTCTCAACAAGTCAATCAAGAGACTCAAACATAACGAGGGCATGCTCATACTCTGTTCCATGCAGGATTACATAAAAGAGGTCTTTGAAATAGCTGGATTTGATTCCTTTCTCACCATAGTATCCACGGTGGATGAAGCCCTCACGAAGCTTTAACCCTCGATTCTATTGATAGAATTCCTGACCATGGTGTAAGAACCGGGCGCTTACTTGAGCCCTATGAGGCCACGTTTTCCCAGTTCGCGAAGAAAACGGGTCACGGCCACCTCGGCTTCCCTGGGATGTAACTGATACCTTTTGGCAAGCCTCTGGATAACCTGGCGCACCGAACGCCTCCCGTCAATCAGATCCCAGACGGCGGTTCCCAGTTCATCGAGATGGAGTTTTTTTGACTGGAACCTGTTAATTCCCCAGCCAAATCGTCGGATCAGATTGGCTATCCACGGCCGAATCCTTATCGGATAGGTTAAAAGCACCTCCCCGGTCTCAAGGCGTGCCTCCCTGATCCGGGTGTTCTTAACTGGCGTGCATGTAAGGGATTCGGCACGTGTCAGCTGCGCTCCCCTGTTCTTTTTCTTAAAGACTCTCATAACCGGCGCAGATCCGGTCAAGAAAGGGGGTATCGAGCGGTCTTTTCCCTTCTATCCTGACCCCGAATATGCAGTTCTTTTCCTCCAGGTGCCATAGTCGAGTCCACTGGAACGAGGGCTTTGCCTTCATGCGGCCCCATAGGTGAGCCCACCGGGACGGGGGAGGTGTAACATTCCATTCCACGGCCTTGGAGCCGGCCAAGCTCAAGGAGCGTGGCTCCACCGGGGAAATGTGGAGCATCGCTCTGGCAAACTCGACAAGATCCCGGTCACACAGAAGGATGGAGGCCGGCCCCCACCGGTACAGAGTAACCTTCTGTGCTTTGGACATAAACTCCAGCTCGAATTTCCCAGGCTCAAAGCGCTGCCGTACCAGATGGAAGGTATTCGGAATGGTGGCCCGGATGTCAAAGACAGACCAGACCACCTTATTGTCCTGGCGGTGATCCCGGAGGGAGGCCAAAAGGCGTTCGGAAGCATTCTCTGCCTTTGAAGCATCCCTGTGGTAGAACTGGATCAGGGTGGCATTCTGGCATGTGGGGCAGTAGAGGATTACCCCTTTGCCGCTCACTGTCTTTCCGCGCCATGAGAAGGCCTTGGCACTATAGCCACCAAGGGCCTTTTTCCATCCCGGCGGAAGGGGGGATTCTCTGACGGCCTTTCCAAGGTTTCTTCCGTGGAGGGCCGCAAGGCGATGCAGGTGGGCCTTGTGGGAAAAGGCCCCCTTGATCCGTGCCCACTTGATCTCCAGGACCGGCCTGGACTCCTCTTCAAGCAGCAGGTAGCGTGTCCCTATGGTTCCCACCTGCCAGTTGACAGGGGCCATGAAGCGGATTCCGTTCCAGGCCACTTCCTTCCAGATGATTTGAGTAAAATCTCTCACAGAACCTCTGTGCCAGGAGCACTACCGAGGAACCAATCGGTCCCAGTCGATCTTGCCCCGGGACTTTGGTTCCTGCTCTCTGGGGCGTTTCCGGCTTTCGGGATGCCTCTTTTCAAAGCAGAGGCGTTCTTTCATTAGGAGATTTGTCATGGTAAGCTTTATGGAATTGCCCATCTTCTGTTCTTCGTCCCTGATGTTGTGCTGGAGGGTCATGCTGATTCTGTTGTTCTGGCTATCGGTAAAGGACCATTTCCAGGCAATGATTACCTGAAAGGGATCTCCCCGCCACTCGCTGGGTTCGCCGAACCGTTTTTTGAATCGCTCAAGAAGGGTATCGTAGAACTTCTTTGTCGAATCAGCGTACTTGAGCTTAATCCGTACTATCCGACCCGGTGCATCACAGTCGCCATAAGCAATGAGACCGCTTCTGAACCCCTCCACCTTCTTGATCTCTACCTCCTTGAGGTACTCCATGTGACGGATGGGCAGGGAGGTCTCCATCTCCACAATTTCCTTGTAATCGCCGATGTCCCTGCCCAGGGTGAATTCAGCCACCTGGTGTGGGGCCTGGGCCAGGCATACGCCGTGAAAAAGGAGAATTGACGTGCTCACCCATAAAATCATGTCTTTTTTCATGCTCACCTCTTTTTCCTTTCAATACTTTGATTATTGATTGAGCTCCGTATATATGCTCAAAAATTTGCATTTTTCACCGCGAGGATGGGGCTTTCCGTGAGTTCCGAGGCTCACGGGCTGGCCCGCCTCAGGCGGACTGGTCTTTTCAGCGACTTATCAGCGGGGGAGTCTTGCCCCCTCCGCTCAATCAATCGTCAGTACTTCACCCTTTATCCGATACTCCTCTCCCGTTGCCTGGAGGATCAATATGCCAGGCGCCCCAGTGACTTCAGGATAAGGGTGAATCCCATGGCAAGCATACCGGTAAGGCCCATCCCACAGGAAAAACCTGCCAACAAGACAGGGGCATACTGGCGCCACATGGTCCCGTACCGCTTCAAAAAAAAGAAGCGTCCCAGCAAGGCCCCTATCACCTCGAGAATAAGTCCATGGGGGGTGCTCTGTCCCAGTCCGCGAACCACACCGTAGATCAACAGGACAGGAAGCCCCAATAAGGTCAAGAGGGCATAGGTGACAATACCAAAACCCAGACCTGACAAGACATAGCTCCCTTTCAGGGCCTGGAAAAACAGAGAGTTGCCCTCCAGGGTGGAGGTCTGCATCAACAGCATGTTTAAGGCCTGGAGATGCCACAACTCCTGCGCATAGGGATAGCTGCTCGATGGGATGGGGGCTAATCGCCAGATGAACTGGGAGAACAGGAGGCTGGCCACCATCACTACCGGAAAGACCACGATTTCCGCCTTGATGATCCCGCGGATGCTGGTGCCAGTAAGCTCGATCTTGCGGAAATTGACGGTGGCCTCGCCATAATTGTGGATCGGGATGGGGGCATACCAGATCTCGATCCCCTGGTAGCCGAAAAATTTCGCCCCGGCGATGAAGCTCGCTTCCCTTACAAGCGGAAGGCTCACGAACTGTCCAGCGATCCCTTCCATGCGCGCGGTGATGTAGGATACGATGGGCGTGTAAATAAACCCATACCCGAGAAAGAAGATCCACGGAAAGCTGGGAACGAGCCAGACGCAGAGACCAACATATGCAAGGGTTGAAGAAACATAGATTCCTATGGAGATCCAGAAATTGAAATCCCCGCGGCCAGGCGGTGGGCGAAACAGCTCCCGAAAGCTGCTCCGCTTTCCGGAACTGTTATTTCCAAAGGATCGCACCACATGCCAGATTCCTACAAAGGCGATGGCTAGCCCCAGACCGATGCCAAAGCTCATGTAAAAGTCGAAATTGTTGGCAAAGACCGTGTCTACGGTCCCCATCCCCTGGTGCCAACGGTTAAGAATGCCCTGGTGGTAGAGAATCGGGTTTGCTACCACCGTGATCAGAAGTCCTACAAGCCCTCCGATCACGGCCCAGAAGGGAAGGACCATTCCAACGAATATGAGCCCCAAATCGAGTTGGATTCCGGTGGCCACCGCAGGCAGGACTTCCTCGGTGTGGCGCGTCAGTTCGACCCAGGGAATCGGAATCAACCGGATCGGCTCGGTGAAAAGAAGGCTCGATACAGTGGGCAAAAGAACATAGATCCCGCCAAAGGCAAGCCCGATGACACCGCCTATGGAAAAAACGCGCCATTTCCAGCTCTTCTGCTTATCTTCCGTGGACTCGGCCAGGGCCATAGTCCCCAGGGCTCCCACCGGGGCCATGGGAAAGGGGAGTTTTTCCACATCAGAGGTAATCCGGTACAGGGCATACCCCAATCCAAACTGGTCGACCCGCTGGATGAGCTGGGAGCCTATCAGCAAGAGTATGGGAATCAGCCAGTCACGATGGAAAAAGGTCCGCTCCAACAGTGACACAGAATCGGACGGCGGCGCCACCCAGGTGGGAATATACTCGGTCAATCCCAGCATCTTGGTCGCATCGGACTGGACAAGGTACTGGTTCCACAGAAGACCCTGGAACGGGGAAGCCAAGGCCGCCCCTGCCATGTAGTAGAGAAGGAAGATCTCCTGCTGCTTCAGTTCTGTGTAGGATCGCTTGGCGATCTCGGCGAAGAGGATGATTGTGACCCACCGTGCAGCGGGACCGATCCCGGTACCGATAACCAGCTGGAGATACATGCTCCCGGGCATCATGAGAAAGCCGATGAATATTGCCCCCACGATGGTCTTCCAGTTAAAGCCCTGCTCGAAATGGTCCGGGGTTTCTAGGAGATCTCTGTATTCTTGTAGTTCCCTGTCCTCGTACATGGAAACCTTCCGTCGGCAGTGGTTGCAGCAGCGCTCAAGGTTCCGGATTCTAAGTTGAAGGTCTTGAGTTCTGATCCCTTACAGCTGTAACATATAACCTCAAAGTTTTGGCTATGTAAACTTTTTCTTCCTATCTTTATTATGAATTGGGAGAAACATGAAGAAA
>JABXJY010000022.1:0-3118 GCA_013375385.1 Desulfobacterales bacterium | reverse complement strand
ACATATAACCTCAAAGTTTTGGCTATGTAAACTTTTTCTTCCTATCTTTATTATGAATTGGGAGAAACATGAAGAAACAAATAACCGCAAGGTCTCTGCAAATCCGTTTCGAGTTCGGAACTCAGTCGGGCAGGACCTGGAAACTTGCCTCACCAAACAGCCCGATAAGGGCCCAGATTCCTCCCATGAGGAAATCGCCGATAATCAGCCCTATGAAGAAATAACGGAGCCTTTTGAAGAGAACAACCCCGCCATAGCGTATGCAAAGAGCATTGCAGAGCCATCCCAAGAAAAAGCTGAACCACAGAATCCGCATGGCCGAGCTGTATGCGGTCAGGTACCCGATAGGATGAATAGGCCACCAGTAGAACCAATGATAGCAGATCACCAGAATGAGCATGACGAGCGCCCCCGCCACACAGAAGACCATCACCCAGTGGCCGGGTCTTACGGGCGACTCGATCAGGCTGTAGATGTTTTCATAGACCGCTACCGTGGTACGATTAGCCCAATCCAGTTGAAGCTCTCTCACACCGAATTTGTAGCAAAGGAGCAACATGGACAGAAGAGAGACAACCATGCCGGCCACCAGGGTGATAGATATGCCGCCAACGATCATCCGCCTGCTAAGCATCTTATGGGTGATCTTGCGGGCATGCAGGAGAGAGGGCATCAGGGATTCTCTCAGGTCCACAAAGAGAACCTTCTGGACCACCCCGGCAACGAGGATCCCGACGCTGGTGAAAAAACGGGGACCAAAGAATGCGATGAGGCCGTCGATGGGGGCGACGGTCAAGGTGAAGTAGGCGATCCCGCCCTGGCAGATGACACGACTGGCAACGAGCATGACCATGAAAAAGGCTGCCACCACCAAGAAAGAGACCCAGAGGGGTATCCCGAAATAACGGAACCAGATCACGATCCCGAGGGTTCCAATGACAAATCCCCAGAAGGCCATCCGGGTGGAAAGCCACTCTCCCTCGGAGGCATTTCCTTCTCCAAACCGAAAGGCCTGCCGCAGCACATCCAGAAGATGGTGCCGGGCCAGCCACAAGAGAAAGAGGAAAAAGACCCCGTACGCTCCAATCATCTGTGTCTCCTCTGGCCGGGAAAGGGTTGGGCCGAAAGTGATCCCTAGGGTGGCGGCCGGTATGTTGTACCCCAGAAGACTCAGAAGACCGATTAATAGGCCCCCCAGGATGAAGAAGAACCAGAAGGAGAAGGAGACCTGCTTTGAGGCGAGGAAGGCAAAGCCGATAAAGGCCGGATAGATATAGATCTTGAGCTTGTGAAATCCGGAAAAAAGGCCGTGCTTCGGGAAATAGGGACCGGCCAGGATCAGGGTGGGGATCTGGGGAACCGAGGGATAGTAGAAATGGAGCCCATTGATCAGGTGGAGAAATACGGGCACCAATAGGCCAGCCAGGAGAAAGCGATTGGCGAAAAAGCTGCCCAGCCCATTTTTGTCCGCGGCTTCTTCCATCAATAGAGGGACCTGCAAGAGGGGGAAATTCATCCTCTCATTGTGAAGCCACTGCCTGCTCAAGAGGTTCACAAGGCAGATCATGACAAAGTAACAGAGGAGGACAAAACTGCTCCAGATAAGAAGGGGCGGAATCCATGCTTCCCAAGGGATCTGCCGGAGGACATCCCACCATCCCATCTGGCGACCCCCGACAAGGCCATTGTAAAGGCCTCTTATGGCCTCCTGGCTTTGGGGATACAATGCCTTGGGGAGGAGGGGGTGGAGAACTTCTTTCCAGCGGTTCCCCACAGTAGCGAAGTGATAGGGGGCGGTGAGATTGATGAAGAACGTGCGGGCCAGCCCGGTGTAGGCGATCCCTGACACGAGGGCCATCAGGATCCAGACCAGCAAGAGCTCCTTTCCCGTGAGCCAGGTCCGACCTTTGTACACCTTTCCCATCGCAGCCACCAGAAGGGTCATCCACACCAAAATGAAAAAAGGGGCCAGGGGAAAGTGCCCCCCTCCAAGCGGGGTTGCCTGGCGGTAAGCATTATTGAACGGGGTGATTGCGCAGATGGCTACGGCAAGGACCAGTCCCACCACCACCGCCCGCAATCGGATACTGTCACCTGTTCTTTCCGAATCATCTCCCTTGTACAGACTTTCGTCGGTGGGATCCGGTTCCTTTCTATTGTTTTTTCTGTTCACAGCTCGAGGCCTACGTCTTTGTCCTTTTGCTCTGCATCAAGCACCCGCTCATAGCCGCCTTGAGATACCTCATCGAGAGAACGCCACACCAGAAACTGCTTGCGCAGTTGATTGATGAATGCCTTGTTCATTCGTCTCCAGGCGTTTGCCTCCCCTGCCTCCCGTACCAGGCGGATTTTGATCTCCAGAAATCCGGGATCCTCGGTCGCGGGACGGAATTGCACATCTACTGTCTGCATGATGCCGAAGTCAAAGGGGGCAAGCCACACGTTCGTGCGGAGGTGGAGGCAAGCCTCGCAGCTACAGGTAACGTCTGTGCACTCAGATTTTTCCTTGGCGATAACTGGGAGTGTGGGGCACAAAAAGACGAAATCTGTAGCTCCGGCGGAGAAGAGTCCATGGGAAACATCCTGGTGTGCCTTGAAATAGGTATTCAGGTACCCCGCGACACCCCGGAACTCGCTATACTTCATGAGGGCTGGGAGGGTGACTTCAAGGGCATTGCCTTGAGAATCAGGGAGCTTCCATGATCGGTTGACATCTGGAATGGCAATTTCTACTGCCACCCTGGATGGATAAATCACGGAAACAAGCACTACCAGAATCACCAGGAGCATGGCCGCCACCCCTGCAAGGGAAGAGTAGTTCACCGTTATACCGGTCCAGAGTGAAGATCCGGAAAGAAGGCTTGCCGTTGTCTGTGCCAGAAGGTATCCCAGGATTACACTCAATACAGCAAAAGCCATGGCCTCGGCTATGAAGAGAAATGAAACATGGGAGGGTGCCAGTCCCACCGATGTATAGGTGCCAATCTCCTGTTTCCTTTCGTACACGCTGCCGATCATGGTGTTGAGGACAATAAAGACCGAGATGATCAGGGGGATGAGGATATTGGGAACACCGCTGTAACTCAGGGTGTCGCTGGCATGGTACAAAAAGGTTCCG
>JABXJY010000187.1 GCA_013375385.1 Desulfobacterales bacterium | reverse complement strand
ATTCGCGGCATGACCATCTCATCCGAGCTGATACCGAGCATGAACTCTCCCCTGCCCACGAGGTCACTGGGGACATTACCGCCCCGGGTATACTGGGTGACATTCTTGTTCAATGCCTCCAGGTATTGCCACCCCGCTTCTTCTCCTTTGCCCGTATTGAGGCCGTAAAGAGTGATAAAGCTGTACACCATCATGTAGGCTGTCCCGGAGGTCAACGGTGACGGCATAACGATTTGGTCTTTCCACTTGGCATCCAGTAGCTCATCCCAGCTTTCAGGCAATGTGTAACCCTTTTTGGCAAGCAAATTCTTGTTTCCGACCAGCACAAAGGCCCAATTCCCCTGGTTCCACCAGAATCCGTCCTTATCCACCCACACATCACCTGCTCCCCGCCAGCTTGGAGAATCGTAGGACACAGACCATCCTTTCTCCTTGGCTTCCACCATAAGGGGGAAGCCTATGTTCAGGGCCATGTCCCCCGTAAAATTCGGATCTTCCGCCTTGATCCTGGAGTGGATGACTCCGTGGGACTCGGAGGTGAATCGGATTTCGACGCCCAGCTTATCCTGGATGAACTTCGCCACTTTTCCGCCAATCTCTACGGATCCTGAGCCCTCATAGACCGTGATAAAAGGTGCCAACTTCTCCTTTGCGGCCGCAGCTTCCTTCCCGGTGATGAATGCCGTCCCCACAAAGAAAAAAACCAATAGAAGACTGATTAGAATCTTTTTCATCTCAAACCTCCTCTTTTTTTCTGGCTCTGGACTCATAAATTTTCCCTCCTTTCAAACTGAAATATTCGTTTTGAAGATCTTTTTCGATCACCTCCTTTCTAGCCCTATTTTATCAATATCACAGACAAAACCAATCGGACTCCCCATAATCAAGTATATTTCATTACAATGCTTGAGATGATGTTAGTGACATCATCCCAACGGTCAGCATCGTCTTTCGTCAAAATATTTCTTTAAGCACCCTCAGACTGATCTCGATCATTCTTTGGATATCTTCATCTGTATGGGCTAAAGAGAAATATAGCCTTGTCCCCATCGGATTTAAAAAAATTCCATTCTTAAACGATCCCGAAGTGTAATATAGAAAAGAGACTGCTCTGTGTCAAGCACTACAATTATTGCCACGGGGGAAGAAAATGTGAATTGAGATTTACAGGATACCGAATACTGTTATTGCAAGATCAGAATGCAATATAATGCTCAACGCACACTAAATTAATACTTATCAAGATATAATTCAAATTAAGAAATATCATATTATCTATAACAATAGGTTATCTTTATGGCTTCCTTCACCGCGGATCAATGGGGGCTTTCCTGGTTTCTTGGTGGACCCTCTCCCACCGTTTTCTGCCTCCCCCGTTTCTCATGAAGCCAGAAAATTCTGTAGGGTTATCAGGTAATGTACACGGGTGGATAGACAGCGCCTACCACTATGAGCACAACAGAGGCTCTACTCGCGTGGGTGGATATGTTTAATGCGGGAGGCCTTTTGAGCACCCTTGTGGCCTTTGATTTCGCCAAAGCTGTAATTGACAACGAAATTGCCTTAATGTTAAAGGTACAGATCGCGGGGTCTGCAGCTCAGTGGTTATCACCGGCTCCAACTTTATTGACAACGACATGGGCTGGATCAGGGCCAACTTACCCGGATATGAACCGTCGGTTGAAATACGCGACGTGACGGAGGATTATGCCTGCATCGGTATGTGGGGCCCCAGGGCGCGTGATGTACTACAGACCGTTACCGAAGACGACGTTTCCAACGCGGCCTTTCCCTTCATGACGGCCAGGACCATTATCAGCAATGGAGTTAGCGTCCTGGCTCAGCAAGTCAGCTACGTAGGCGAGCTGTGCTCGGAGTTTTACCCGCCCGGCGATAAAGCGATGATTGTCTGGGATAAACTATGGGACGTCGGTCAGAAATTCGGAAGGCCGGGTCATCAGTTGCCTCCGTAGCGCAGGATTCGGCTAACCGTTAAAAAGAACATCGGCTACGCATACCTGCCGATAGAACTGACCGCGGTGGGCACCAGTCTGGAAATTGAGATATTCGGCAAATACGTTCCGGCTCAGGTAGCACCCGACGTGCTCTACGACCCCAACGGCACGGCCCTGCGAAATTAAAACATTTCCTTTTTCCCTGCCGTCCGTCAGATTATATAAGCGGATAAGCCATGTTTCCGACCCAATTAATAACTTCTAAAAGATGGTGGCAACCTCGGTATACTGTTTTGGCCCTTATATGGTTGGTCTATGGCTGTTTTTACCTGAACAGGCTCAACTTCGCACCTGTAATTCCGCTCATTATAGAGGATTTGAAGATCTCGCATGCTCAGATCGGCCTCATAAGCACCTTCTTTTTCGCCTTGTATGCGGCAGCCCAATTTCCAGCGGGCTACTTAAGCGATATCTTAGGGCCCAAGAAAATCATAACCTTGGGAGGTTTTATTTCGGCTCTAGCTAACCTTTTGTTTAGCGCTGGGGCAAGCTTTTTCCACTTGGTGGGAGCTCAGAGCCTCAATGGATTGGGACAGGCTGGATGCTGGGGGCCGAGCGTCAAGCTCGTGAACAACTGGTTTCCGGAGACAGAAAGAGGCCGGGCCTTAGGGATATACGCCACCTGTGCATGCATTTTTACCGTCTTGGCCTATGCATTGGCAGGATATCTAGGCAAGACCTTCGGCTGGAGGGCGGCCTTTTGGACGGTGCCTATTATTCTATTATCGGTGCTGCTCGTTTACTGGGTAGTCGTTGACGACTATCCTGATAGAAATAGCCTACGCAGTTTTCGATCCAGGCCCCCGGAACAGGATGAAAGATCCTCTGGAAACAGGAACAAGCTTATTTTCATGTTGTCTCATAAGGATGTGAGAATGGCCTCCATCGGGTTCTCTTGTCTAAGCTATATCAGATACGGTATCTTGGTATGGTTACCCGCTTACCTGTACGAGTCTTATGGGTTAAGTGTGGTTACAGCAAGCCTTTTGGCCGCTGTATATCCCCTGGCGGGACTCGTGGCGAGCCCTGTGGGAGGGTATCTGTCGGATGTTGCTTTTGGTGGCAGAAGGAAACCGTTGCTCTTGATCGCATTGTCTTTCATTCTGTTGTCAACCATTTCTCTGGCCAGGGCTGACCGTTTAGAATGGGCCATGATTCTCATTGGCGGTGTTGGATTTTTCGAACAACTCATCGCCCCCCAATTCTTCGCTTTGGAGTTAGACTTACTACCTCCAGAACTGGCAGGGACCGGGGCCGGCTTCCTTGAAGCCGGGGGACATCTGGGCAGCATGTGCGCCATGTTTTTTTCCGGCCTGCTGGTGGACGTGTTCGGTTCATACAACCCCGTTTTTCTCGTTTTTGCCAACCTGGCAGCCGCAGGGATTGCCGTCGTCCTGTTTGTTCATGAAAGTAAACCCTGTTAGATGATTTGGAAACAGATAACAACAAGTGCTGGCATCCGGCAACCAGTTTTACAACAGACTATCCACGGGGACAAACTCAAGGCCGAAGGCCTCGGCAACACCCCTATAGGTCACTTTCCCTTCCACCATGTTCACACCGCATTTGATCCCGGCGTTTTCCCGAGAGGCCTGTTTCCAACCTTTGTCGGCGAATTCAAGGGCGTAGGGAAGGGTGGCGTTGGTGAGCGCTATGGTGGAGGTCATGGGAACCGCGCCCGGCATGTTGGCCACACAGTAATGCACCACGTCGTCCACAATATAGATCGGATCGGAATGGGTAGTAGGTTTCGAGGTCTCAAAACAACCGCCCTGATCGATGGCGACATCCACGAGCACAGAACCCTTTTTCATGGTTTTGAGCATATCTCGGGTGAGGAGCCTGGGAGCTTTGGCACCTGGGACGAGCACAGCGCCTATTACCACGTCCGCTTCTTGTACCAGTTCCCGTATGGTGGCGGGCGTTGACATCATTGGAAAGCAGTTCTTGGGCATTACTTCGGAGAGGTGACGCAGGCGCTCCAGGTTCATATCCAGGATATAGACCTTGGCACCGAGTCCGCAGGCCATCTGAGCGGCATGGGTACCGACTGTCCCGGCACCGATGATAAGCACCGTAGCTGGTGCGATCCCTGGTACGCCGCCGATCAAGATACCGCGCCCCCCTTGCCGTCTCTCCAGATATTTCGCCCCCTCATGAACAGCCATACGCCCGGCCACCTCGCTCATGGGTGTGAGCAATGGCAGGGAGCGGTTAGGTCCTTCGATGGTTTCGTAGGCCATGGCGACAGCCTTTGTCTTCAGGATCGCCCTGGTCAATTCCTCTGAGGCGGCAAAGTGAAAATAGGTAAAGATAAGCTGTCCTTCACGGATGAGCCCGTATTCGGAAGGTTGGGGCTCCTTGACATGCATTACCATGTCGGAGCGTTCAAAGATTTCTGCCACAGAATCTACAATGTGGGCACCAGCTTCGGCATAGGAAGCATCGCTGAAGCCACTGTCTTCACCGGCAGATTTCCCAACAAGAACACTGTGCCCACTTCCTTTCATCACCTCGACGCCGGAGGGGGTCATGGAAACTCGATCTTCTTCGGCCTTGATTTCTTTCAGAATTCCTACAATCATGCAATCCTCCGCAAAGTAAAGATTGACTATGGATATAAGGAATTTCTACCTATCTAATTCCAGAACATTGACTCTTCGATGGCTCTTACAAGACGATTCATGTCATCAGGAAAAACGTGTCCTATATTGCCAATTCTGAAGGAGTCGATCTTTGTTACCTTTCCCGGATAAATGACAAAGGCTTTCTCTTTGAGTCTATCGTAAAACGTTTGGAAGTCATATTTTTCACTTCCCGGACTATAGAATGCTGTAATGATGGGGGCCTGATATTCATCCGGCAGAAGTGTCTTGAACCCGAGTTTTCTCATGCCCTCAACCAGTACCCGGTGATTTTCACTGTAGCGTTCATGCCTCTTGGCGATACCGCCTTCTTCCTCCATCTCTGCCAGTGCTTGGTAGAATGCCCGTACAACATGTGTTGGCGAAGTATAACGCCATTTGCCTTTATCGGTTTCCATCATTTGCCACTGGTCGTACAGGTCGAGTGAGAGCGAACGCGCCTGGCCTTTGCATTTTATCAGTTCTTCTCTCTCTGCAAATATGAAACCGAAGCCGGGGACGCCCTGTATGCACTTGTTTGAGCTACCTACGCAAAAATCTATGTCCAGTTCATCTATATCCATAGGAATTCCCCCGAAACTGCTTATCGTATCGACAAACAAGACTTTCCCATAGTTCTTTACTATCCTGGCTATTTTTTCTATGGGGTTGAGCATTCCCGTGGTCGTTTCGCAGTGGACTAATGATACATGAGTGATCTCCTTGTCCTGCTGGAGTGCCTCTTCCAGCCTTTCCAGAACAGGAGGCGCAAGTTCTCCGCTCTCATGGACTGCGGTGTTTATTTTAAGGGTCTTTGCGATCAGGGCAATTCTGTCGCCGTAGGCCCCGTTT
>JABXJY010000186.1 GCA_013375385.1 Desulfobacterales bacterium | reverse complement strand
CGCAAAAAGAACCAGAAGCGGGCCATTGAGGTGATCAGCCCTGTGGAAACCAGGCGGTTCGAGTTTCCCCTCCTGGGAAGGGTGGCGGCGGGAAAACCTATCGAGGCGGTGGAAGATATGGATGTGATTGAAGTACCCCCATCCATGATAGGACAGGGGGACCACTTTGTCCTCCAGGTCAGAGGGGATTCCATGAAAGAGGATGGGATCCTGGACGGGGATTTCATCGTGGTCAGGAAGCAGCCGACGGCCGAGAACGGGGAGACTGTGGTGGTCCTGATCAACAATGAGGCGACCGTTAAGAAGTATTACAGGCGGGAAAATTATGTGGAACTCCGCCCCGCCCATACGGATATAGAACCCATCATCGTCAGAGAGGGAGATCTCCGAATTGAGGGAAGGGTCGTAGGGATTATGAGGCATTATAAGTGAACTGAAGTGCCTAAAATGTCTAAAGTGAGCTAAAGTTAAGAGTGCTTACTTCTGTTGCAGAATTTGAGCCATGTACCGCCACATTATCCACCTTCATATACCTGCTTTACCCATCGCTGCGGCACGTGTCTTCCAGCCAGAGCTCAGGGATCGCCCTGTGGCCGTGGCTCCGCCTCACTCAGAACGGGCGCTTGTCCTCTCTGTTTCACCTGAGGCCCGCAGGGAAGGCATTTTTAAGGGCATGCCCCTTGGGAAGGCCATGAAATTCTGCCCTGATCTGACTGTCTTACCCCCCAATCGGGACCTCACGGGAAGAGCCTGCAAGGTCCTGGCCAAGACAGTGGCACAATATACGCCTCTCTGGGAACCCTCCCGACCAGGACATATCTATCTGGATGTGACAGGGACAGATCGTCTCTGGGGAAGAGCAAAAGAGACAGCCAGCCGTCTCAGACGGGAAATCAAGGAGCACCTACGTCTCTCGGGGATGGTGGGCGTGGCAGGGAACAAGATGGTTTCCAGCATCGCCTCAAGGATTGTATCATCCGAAGAGGTACTGGATGTGGATCACGGTCAGGAGTCCTCATTTATGGCCCCTCTGAAGGCAAGTGTCCTGCCTGGTATAGGCCATGTTCGCAGAAAAATCCTTCTGGAAGAGCTGAATATCTCCCTGGTCCGGGAGGTAGCCGCCCTCGATATGGGTACCCTGAAGTTTGTTTTTGGCCGGCAGGCCCATGTGATCCATCAGCGGGCCCTCGGCATAGACCCCGCCCCGGTTTATCCCCCTCGCATGGAACCCACGGTAGCCGAGGAGGTCACCATTCCCCAGGACACCAACGATGACAGGAAACTCCTGGGAATCCTCTACGGGTTGGTGGAAAGGTGCTCCCATCAGCTTCTGACCAGGGCATTGTTTCCCCGCAAGGCAGGGCTGGTCTTCAGGTATACTGACCAGGAAGAGATCATACGCTGGATCAATCTGCCCCATATGAGCCTCTGGGATTTCGACCTCTATGCACCTCTGGAGAGGATCTTTTTAAGGGCCTGCCGACGCCGGGTGAGGGTCAGGTTCATGAAGGTGTGGTTTCAGGATTTTTCACCTCCCATCTCACAGCTCTCTCTTTTCCCCGCACGGTCTCCTATCACGGAGAAAAAGGCCCTGGTAACCCGGGCCCTGAATCGCATCAGAGAGAGGTACGGAGATGAAGTGATCAGGTACGGCAGGGCAGCCTGATAACACTTTTTTATCTCTCACAGAGCACACGGAGCGCACAGGGTCATTGATCTGAATTCCTGAGAGGGGAATTCAGATCAAGTTCCGCTCCATGGGAACTGGAGGAATTTATTATGGATCTAAATCAGCTCTCATCTCAGGTCATCAAAGCTGCAATCAACATCCATAACTCGTTGGGACCAAGGTTGTTAGAGTCTGTGTACCAATCCTGCATGGTTATTGAATTGAGAAATATGGATATAAAGGTTCAATCTGAAGTGCCCGTCCCTGTTTTTTATCGAGGGCAAAAAGTGGATGAAGAAGGATTTCGGCTAGATCTATTGGTTGAAGATACGATTATCGTCGAGCTCAAATCTGTGGAAAACGTACAGGATGTCCATAAAAAGCAGCTTTTGACCTATCTGCGCTCAGCACAAAAGCCACTCGGCTTGTTGATAAATTTCAATGAGACTTTGCTTAAAGACGGTATTACCAGGATTATCAATGCTCCGCCCACGGCGGACTGATGTTTGGCCTGATTTTTCCAGTCCCTGCCCCGTTAAATACACTGATTATTTAACGGGGAAAAAATCAGGCCAAATCATTAATCTCAGAGAACTCTGAGGGCTCAAGCGAATGAAATGAGCGGGCGAGATAATATCATGAATTTTGTCCATCTCAATGTCCATTCACACTACTCCAAAGGCTGGGGTATCGGCACCATTGAAGAACTCTGCCGGTCCGCCAAAGAGCAGGGCATGGATAGACTGGCCCTGACCGATACCAATGGATTGTACGGATTGCTCTATTTTATCCAGACAGCCAGGGAGGTGGGTATCCAGCCCATCGTGGGCAGCGAACTTACAGCCGATGAGCACCGGGCTGTGTTGTTGGTCCGAAACCATGAGGGGTATGCCAACCTCTGCCGGATTATCTCAGACCGCCAGTGCCATCAGGATTTCGACCTGATCAAATCCCTGAGGGAGAGACGTGAGGGACTCCTCATCTTTTCTGACGATTTCACGCTGCTCAAGGCCCTCAAAAGAGATTCGAAAGAGGATCTCTTTGTGGAGATGTCCCCGGGCTACAACATGGCAGGCTGCTATGCCTTTTCCCGTAAGAGCGGCATCCCCCCTCTGGCCACCAACCGGGTCTATCTGATCAGGAAGGATCAATTTCCGCTTCATCGGATTCTTCGGGCCGTAGCCCTGAACAGCAAGCTTTCCCGTTTAAGATGCCAGGACACCTGCAGGGAGCACAATTTTTTGAATGCCCCCCACTCCATGATCGATCAGTTTCCCCATGCCCCCCGGGCGATCCTCAATACCCTTGAGGTAGCCGAAAGGTGCCTCATGAGGTGGGATTTTGACCGCATCATATTCCCCTCCTTCGGGCAGATGTCGGACACAGAGGCCTACGAGACTCTCTACCGGGCTACCGTAGAGGGTTGCAGGCGGCGGTATGGAAAACTTACCCGTGAGGTCAAAGAGCGTATAGAATACGAGATGAAAATCATCAGGGAGAAAAACTTCGCCCACTATTTTCTGGTGGTGGCCGATATGACCAGAAGGACCCGCCGATCATGCGGCCGGGGAAGCGCCGCCGCCTCCATCGTCTCCTATGCCTTGGGGATCACCCATGTGGATCCCATAAAACACCAGCTCTTCTTTGAGCGCTTTTTAAACCCGGGACGGATGGATCCCCCGGACATTGATGTGGACTTCGCATGGGACGAACGGGATCAGGTTATTGACTACGTCTTCACCAGGTACGGAAACCGAAGGACCGCCATGGTCGCCAATCATAACACCTATGGAGCCAGGTCTGCCATCAGGGAGGTGGCAAAGGTCTTCGGCCTCACCGATGCAGAGATCAGCCGGGTCACCAGCAAAATCGGTTTTGGCTGGCGGTTAAAGAGGATCTGGAGGGAACTGGCAGATCATCCCAGGATGAGAGGGATCGAGTTCAAGAAACCCTGGGATGATATTGTACGTGCCGCGGTCCAGCTTGAAGATCACCTCAATCACCTCTCCGTCCACTGCGGCGGTGTGGTGATCGTGCCCGATGAGGTTCGTCGCTACTGCCCGGTGGACATCTCCGCAAGTGGGGTGCAGGTGCTCCAGTGGGAAAAGGATTCGGTGGAGGAGGCTGGGCTTGTCAAGATAGACATCTTGGGCAACCGGAGCCTTGCCGTCATCCGGGATACCCTTGATCTGGTGGAAAGAAACTATGGCCGACGGATCGATTACGCAAGCTGGAACCCCATGAATGACCCAAGGACGGTAGAGATCTTTTACCGGGGCGACACCTTTGGTGTCTTCTATTTTGAGAGCCCCGCCACAAGGCAGGTGCTGAAAAAGGTTAGCTCCGGCTTTACCCTTGAGGAGTACTCCCGGCTGGACCACTTCCATCTCAATGTGGTGGTCACCTCTATTATCAGGCCAGCCTCAAACCAGAGCATCCGAACCTGGGTATCCAGGCTCCATGGCCAGCCCTGGGACGCACCCCACCCCCTTTTAAGGCCGGTCCTGGAGGAGACCCTGGGGGTCATGGTCTTCCAGGAGCAATTGAGCCAGGCGGCCATGCACCTGGCCGGATTTGATCCTGCGGAGGCGGATACCCTGAGGAAGGTAGTGAGCAAGAAGCACAGGGAGAAGAGCCTTCGCGATTTTTATGCCCGATTCGTTCAAGGGGCCAACGAGCGGGGTGTCAGTCTGGAGGTGATAGAGGATGTCTGGCAGATGATGATAGGCTTTGACGGTTACAGCTTCTGCAAACCCCACTCGGCCAGCTACACCTTGGTGGCTTACAAATCCGCCTATCTCAGGGCCCATTATCCTGCCGAGTTCATGGCATCGGTCATCTCCAACGGCGGAGGCTACTACTCCACATTTGGCTATCTGTCGGAGGCGAGACGGATGGGGCTCACAATCCTGCCTCCCGATATCAACCGGAGCGAGATCAAATATACCGGCCGGAGTAGAGCAATCCGGGTCGGTCTCATGCAGGTAAAGACCCTGTCCCGTGAGGGTCGGGAGTTCATCATTCATGAGCGTTCCAAAAATGGGCCCTTCACCAACTTTGATGATTTTCTGCTCAGAGTTGGTCGTCATCTCCACCTCCAGGACGTGAGGATCCTGATCAAGGCTGGCTGCCTTGACAGCCTCGCCTGTGGGTTAAGTAGGCCCTCTCTCATGTGGCAGGCTCTTCGATTCTTCGGTGGGGAACATCAGAAAGAGGAGGCCCAAAGCCTGTTTTCCATCCCTGCCCTTCCCTCTCCCTTGAAACAACCCCCTTACCCGAGGCACCTCATGCTGCGACATGAACTGGATACCCTAGGTCTTCCCCTCTCCCTCCACCCCCTCGAGCGATACGAGGGTACCTTGAAGGGATTGGATCTTGTGAGGGCTCGGGACCTCCATGCCCATGTGGGCAAACAGGTGACCACCATCGGGTGGCTCGTGACCGGCAAGACGGTGCACACCAAGGATGGGGAGCCCATGAAATTCGTCTCCTTTGAGGATACCACCGGCCTCTATGAAACCGTGTTCTTTCCAAAGGTATACAACAGGTTTTGCCCCATGCTCAATGAGATGCGCCCCTATATCCTCAAGGGCAAGGTGGAGGAGGATTTCGGCTCCATAACCCTGACGGTGAGCTGGATAGGATTTCTGGACAGATACAAAGGAGAGCTCTCCTAACTAAAGCTTGAGGGATGATTTCTGAATGCTTTGTTCTTGACATCATCAATTTTTTTCATATAATGCTGTCATACAATCGTAGGAGCAAGAAATGCGCACTACATTAAACATCAAAGATGATGTCATCAAACAGGTGCTGAAGCTTACCGGTGC
>JABXJY010000185.1 GCA_013375385.1 Desulfobacterales bacterium | reverse complement strand
GTTTGAGATCGAGACAAGCCCAAAAGGCCCGAAGGCCAAAGACGTAGAGATACTGTAACAGCGTAGGCTCTCGAAGGCGGCACCTCGAAGGGGTGCCGCCTTTTCTTTTTTTTAAGGCAGATAAAGGCATCGTGAGAAATCAGGATCAGGTCTCAACTTTCAACCAAATTAACAGCCTTGCATGTCAAATGTTGAGACCTGATTCTCTCTTAAGTATCTGCCCCCTTTGGTCTGTTTGAAATTTTTTTTGCTTTTTTATTGCCAAAATGGATGATTGCTCACTCCTGCCGGCGTTCATATCTGTCATAGTGCCATCCTGCGCTCTCTTGTAGTACCGCCATGAACCACCAGCAATTTAAAGGAGCCGTTCACCGCATTATGCGATAAACGAAGGTGAAGCGCACGTTATTGGATGCAGACACGTGGCGTATGGGATGACTGCGTTTGTCCGGTAGCCTGCTGCGCGAGCACGTGACGAAAGACCACCATAGTAACCAGGTGCCCGGCGTCATTCGTGGGGAGCGCCATGCAGACTTTGGCGGTCAGGTTGAGCGGGTGCTGAAGATGGCAGACGGTGCCCTGCTGCTTGTTGATGCGCAGGAAGGCCCCATGCCCCAGACCAATCTTGTGCTGAAAAAGACGCTGGTTTTGTGTCTGCCCATCGTTGTTGTAATCAACAAGATAGACAAGCCCGCGGCCCGGCCTGACTGGGCGGTTAATCAGGTATTTGATCTCTTTGTCAGGCTGAACGCACCGGAGGATATTCTGGACTTTCCGGTTCTCTATACATCCGCGCGTGACGCCCATGCGCTCAATGATATCGGCGATCACCCCTCCTCAATCAATAGTTTGTTTAGGGGGGAAACGAATCATAGATGATGTCCGCCGACAGCAGAAGTTGCACAGGAAGCTCAATGCCCATGAGCTCAGCCGCTTTAACGTTCACGTGGATGCGCAGATCTTTCAAGGACTCAACAGGCATGGAAGAAGGGGCCTTGCCCTTGAATATTCGGGCGGCCATGTGGGCTGTCTGGCGACCCATCTTGTAATAATCGATGGCCAGGGCCACTACGGCACCCCGGGGGACCGAATCCACATCAGCGGCATAAACCGGTAGGTGGTTTGCTGCGCAAAGCCGGGTCACAGATTCGATGACCGAAACAACGGTGTTATCTCCGGGCACATACACTGCATCGCAACGACCAACCAAGCTTTGGGCAGCGGCGCCAACATCGTCCTTATCGGCCACCGTTTGCTCCACCACCACAATACCATGCTTTGCGCATTGCTGTTTCATGATCCTGACAAGGCTGACCGAATTAGATTCATCGGCGTTGTAGATGACTCCGAGTTTCTTTAGCCCAGGCTGCAGTTCCACAATGAGCGCAAGCTGTCGGTCAACAGGGCTTATGTCTGTCATACCCGTGATCCTGGGTCCCGGTTTGTCCAGACTTTCGACAAGACCGGCGCCAACAGGATCGGTCACGGCTGAGAATAGAATGGTAGCGTTCCGCACGGCCCTGTAGCAGGCCTGTGACGATGGTGTACTAATGGCGAGGACCAGGTCGGGGTTTTCTTCAGCGATACGTTCGCCGATTTCTTTGTTGGCCCCCTGGTCGCCATGGGCGATATGAACTCTATACTTGACCGGAATATTTTCACTCTCGAAATAGTCTTTAAACCCTCGCAACAGAGCATCCAGGGCAGGGTGCTGAATGAACTGGCTGACCGAAACGAGGCGCATCTCCTTGGTCTCGGCAAAAACAATGAGGGGCAAGACCAGCAAGACAGTCAGGACACATGCCGGCAGCACATTTACGAATAATCTCAGACGATGTCTATTCATTTTCCACAACCATCAGCTTGTTTGTATAGTTTGCCATGACAGATACTTATGCGACCACTGGTCCCACCAATGACACAGGTGTGCGCCAATTGCCATGCAGAAAAAGTTCTGTACAGCCCGATATAAGTTGTCTTATACGGAATTCCTTCGTACCTTGGCCTATTAGAATCAGTTTTAAGGGCGATTCTCAATAGATCGATGTGCGGCCCCCTGACCACCTCATGGCCGCAGCATTATTCACAGGAAGGGAAATTCGCCATTCAAAACCTGATCCCTCCCTTTTTGGAGGGCCTTTGAGTGGCTGACCCCGATTTCTCACTACTTCATCTTGCGGATGCGCACCTCGATCTCTTTGGCATCCTTCAGTAAATCCACGATCCTGGATGTATCGGTTTTACCGTAGTGATACGGGTAGAGGACTTTCGGCTTAAGAGCCTTTGCTGCATCGGCTACCATCTCTGGCGTCATCGTGTAGGGCAGGTTCATTGGTAAGAATGCTATATCGATATCCTTCAGATTTTTCATCTCTGTGGTGTTTTCCGTATCACCTGCCACATATACCCTCTTGTCACCAAAGGTGATCACGTATCCATTTCCCACCCCCTTTGGATGGAAGGGATGTCCCTCACTGCGCATATGGACGATATTGTAAGCAGGCACAGCCTCTATCTTCAATCCCTCAGCGGTCTTAACATCCCCGTTATGCATGACGATGGCGCCTTCAATCCGCCCTGCGCAGATTTCGGTCAACACCGTTACCGTTTTTTCAGTGCGCAGAATCTCAAGTGCTTTCAGGTCAAGGTGGTCGCGGTGCTCATGGGTTATCAGGACGATATCGGCTTTCGGCATTCTGGAGTAATCGGCCAATGTGGTCCACGGATCCACATGAATTACCTTCCCTCCAAAGGCAAACATCAGGGTCCCATGGCCTATAAAGGTAATCTTCAGATCTCCAGCAGATGTCTGTATGGTATCTGTTTCAAAACCCCGAGCAGCCGCTGTGAGTCCAAAAAACACGATGAAAAAAGGGACCAAGAAAAATAACCTTCTCATATCACACCTCCTTGCTTGATAAAAAAGAGACTACAATAGTTTTTTTGACATGAAGCACCTCGGTTGAATAATGGGCTTCAAATCAATCTTACTCAATATCCTTATCTCTCAAGATATTCATTGCCCCGTGAATAACAGCGAGAACATCTATTTGATCAGGTTTGATATGGTAGATAATTCAGTAGGGACCTTCAATTCCTTCTCGAATGGAGTCAATTTCATACCCAGGCACAATGCGGCCAGACAGAGGGTAGGCACTGATTTGTTGAGAGCGCCGTGTCAAGCGATCCACCATGCATTTGGCATATTCAGGGGAATTCTGGGCAATGTAAGAATAGAGGGTGTCAATCGGTGAATCAAATCATCTCAAGTAGAGTTCTCGGGCATCTTGTCTGCTACCATATGAGCTTGGTCTTTAGCCATCGTTGTCGTCATTATTTCGCCCCAAAATCATTCTCCGCTTGTTCAGAAATAGTATATCGGTTTCCTCACAGAAAATCAATATGCGTTAATCCGAACAATTACCGTGCAGAAGGATTTCTGCATAGCCCAATATCTTCCGGATCTTACAGAATTCCCCAGTGCGTCGGTTTATCAGAATCAGTTTTCAGGGCGATTGGCAATAGCTCGATGTCTGGCATGCTGACCATTTCACAGGCGCACCAGTCACACGAAGGAGAATTCACGATTCAAGGCATGCCCCCTGTTCATAAGTTGCTTTAGAACCAACGTCCCGGTCTACAATTCAAGAGGCGATGCCAATCTCATAGTTATTCAACATAGTCAACTACGTCCCGTCCCTAACATTCCTGAAACAGCCTTCGATATTGGCCGTATCCCCCTTCTTCCAGGTCTTCGTTGGGGATAAACCGCAGGGAAGCTGAATTGATGCAGTATCTCAAACCCGTAGGCATCGGTCCGTCGGGAAACACATGTCCCAGGTGAGAGTCGCCGTGCTTGCTTCGAAGTTCCGTGCGGACCATGAAAAGGCTTCTGTCTTTTCTCTCCACGATGTTATCCGGCTCGAGGGGCTTTGTAAAGCTGGGCCACCCGGTTCCGGAGTCAAACTTGTCAAGCGAGCTGAACAGGGGCTCTCCCGAGACGATGTCAACGTATATGCCAGGCCTTTTGTTGTGCCAGTACTCGTTGTTGAACGGCCGTTCGGTGCCACCCTCTTGGGTAACCTTATACTGCACCGGCGTCAATCTCTGACGCAGCACTTCGTCGCTGGGCCTTGTATATCTCCTGTTCTCTGAATGCATCGCCGCTCCTTCCTTGGAATCACGCCATGCCTTTCTCAGAAATTGGTCCCGACCCGAGTGAAACCGGTAGTACTTGTACCGGATTGGGTGCTTCTTGTAGTAGTCCTGATGGTACTCCTCTGCCCTGTAGAACCTCGAAAATTGGATAATCTCTGTAACGACCGGTTTTTCAAGCTGCCCCGACTTATTGAGTTCTTCTCTGGACTGCTCTGCCAGCCGCCTCTGCTCCTCATTATGCCAGAAAATAGCTGTTCGGTACTGTGACCCGCGGTCCACGAACTGCCCCCCGGGATCGGTCGGCTCTACATGCCTCCAGAAAACGTCCAGCAATGCCTTGTAGGTGACCCTCGAGGGGTCATAGTGCACCTGCACCGCTTCAACGTGACCGGTCCCACCGGATGATACATCCTCGTAGGTGGGATTTTCCTTATGACCACCGGTGTAACCGGATATGACCTCCACAACGCCGTCGACCTTCTCGAAATCCGATTCCATGCACCAAAAGCAGCCGCCGGCAAATGTGGCTGTTTCCAATGTGACGCGCTGTTCGCCCATGGTATCTCTCGCTGCACCTTCACGGTTTTTGGGATTTTGACATCCAAATGCCATCAAAACCATCAATATGCCTAGCATTACTGTTTTCATCACAATCACCAGGCTCATGTCCATTTCAGGCCAGGGCCCGATCCCTGGAATGTGGTTTCACGCAAAACAACACGGGGTGTGGTAAAGTTCGGGATTTTCCCCATATCCTCTATGTAATCACTATTTTGAAAAAGTCAAAGAATCCCCTCCTGCCTCTACCGGCATCTGGGTATAAGGTGCTTGTCCTGATCACCATCGGGGTTTTGAATGAGTTATTGCAGAAAGGCAGAGCACTCGGCAGGTCAAAAGGCGAACATCCTCTCGTATCCAGGGATGTCACCCAATGTTATTATGCAGAAAGATTTCTGTACGGTCCGACATATTCTACTCTGAATATCAAATGGGAAGGCCTGACCCCCTCCTTTACCTCTAAATAATCCAATTTGGGCGCTCCCTTATCCGGTCCTCAACGGTTTCCCTCAGCCAATCCTCAAGTCCTTTGGCCATGTAAAATCTTGGAAAAAGAAGATCATCGTCCTCTGCGATCACACCCTCTCCAAAGGCGATCTTTGCCAATTTCGTGTAAGGATAGATTCTGATCCCGAGAGTTATTTTCAAGGCATTCAGGTTGAGGGCATCGACAAATTCCAGGCTTTCTTCAACGGAATCCTTATTCTCCCCGGGCCCGCCCAACATCAAGAAGCCCATTGTATGGATGCCGTAATCTGAAAGCATCGTGGCGGCATGGCGCACATCCTGCGACTTGAAGTGCTTGTTCATCTC
>JABXJY010000450.1 GCA_013375385.1 Desulfobacterales bacterium | reverse complement strand
TGGCTGTGGCTGATATTCGTAGGTGCAGGCTTAATGCTCGTCTTACTGGAACTCATCGTTGGCATAGAGACAGGCCTTGACCTGGTCGTCATACGCTCTGTTTTAATCCTTGGAGGTTTGGTGACCTGGCCGTTCAATAACTGGTTAGTCACGCTCATCGTCACCAGCGTAATCTGTGTTGCCTATGTAGCTATTGGCAGAAGATATATTCACGGACGGATTGCCGTAGGCAAAGCAAAGACGAACATAGATGCCATCATTGGCCAAAACGGAATTGTGCTGAAAAGTATTGCCAGAAATTTTGACGGCCGGGTTAGAGTTGGCAATGTGCGGTGGCGAGCCAGGGCAGAAGAAGACATCAAGGAAGGGGACGAAATAGTGGTCACTGGCGTTAGTGGCTCTACTTTAATAGTCGAAAAAACTGAAGGAGGTAATTGAAAATGCCGGCAGGAATTATAGTTCTCATAGTTGTGCTGGTAATAGCGGTGATTTTGCTGGCCAAATCGGTGACTATCGTTCACCAGGCCGAGAAGGGCATCGTGGAGAGGTTTGGCAGGTACAAAGAAACCCTGGACCCCGGGCTCAGGTTCCTCATACCTTTTATAGATTCTCTGGTATCCAGAATAGACATGCGGGAAATCGTCCTTGATATAGCGCCCCAGCCGGTCATCACCAAGGACAATGTTACCGTAACCATAGATGCCGTGGTCTACTACTATGTGACCGATGCCCAGGCCGTCAGATACGAAGTGGCCAACTTCTTTGCTGCCGTCAGCAAGCTGGCACAGACAAACATCAGAAACGTGGTTGGTGAGATGAGTCTTGATGAGACCTTGACCTCAAGGGAACGCATCAATGCGGCGCTGACAGAAACCCTTGACGATGCCACCGATAAGTGGGGAGTAAAGGTAACCAGGGTGGAGGTCAAGGAAATCGAGCCTCCCAGGGACATCTCCGAGGCTATGAGCAAGCAGATGAAAGCGGAAAGAGAGAAGCGAGCCACCATCCTGGAAGCAGAGGCCTACCGGGAGAAACAAATACTGGAGGCTGAGGGAGACAAACAGAATGCGATACTGGTAGCTGAGGGCAACAGGCAGAAGGAGATACTTACCGCTGAGGGTGACAGGCAGGCAGCGATACTGAGGGCAGAGGGAGAAGCTCAGGCAATCGAGAACGTATCAAAGGCAGCCGACACGTTCTTTATTGGCAACGCTCAGTTGTTTAAACAACTTGACGTTACCCAGGCTTCGCTAGAGGATAATACCAAGCTTGTTATCTCCGACCAGTCAAGACTCATCAACGTTCTGGGACTGGCTGAAGCAG
>JABXJY010000184.1 GCA_013375385.1 Desulfobacterales bacterium | reverse complement strand
GATTCATGGCCGAGCGAGACCCTCCGCATATGAGCCCTGCCTCCCTCAACAACAAAGAGGTAATTGATCCGGGAGATCTCCGACTTGCTGCCCTCTGGGTTTTCCACGTATTCCTCCCGGTAGAGCACAGCCTCTTTTGGGACCAACAGCGCATCGGAATGAGGGTCCACGGAAAGGGCAACCGTGGTGAACATGCCAGGCCGAAGGAGGTGCTTTTCGTTCAATACCTTGATCTGTGCAGAGAACATGCGGGTTTCGGGGTTGAGCGTGGGGCTCACCCTATCGATCCTTCCATAAAAGACCTGATCGGGATAGGCAGCAACCGTAAGCCGTGACTGGATCCCGGGGACCATGTATCGAATCTGATTTTCAGGGAAATAGACGATTACCGTGACGGTATCCATCTGGACAACTGTTACCAGGGCCTTTGTGGGGACCGCAAGATCCCCTGGGTCGAAGAATCGCTCGCTTATGGTGCCGTCGATGGGCGAGGTAATCCGGGTGTAAGACAACCGGATTCTGGCCAGATCCAGGGCTGCCTTTGCCTGATTGACCTGTGCCTGAAGCGCCTGCCGATCCTCCTTGGTTGCCCCCTCTCTGAGCATATCCAGCCGCTCCTGAGCCGAATTGAGATCTGCCTTGGCCACGGTATATGCCAGCTCCGCTGACTCAAATTGGCGCCTGGCCACGGTTCCTCGATCAAAAAGGGCCTTCATGCGCCGGTAATTGTTCTCGGCGTCCTTCAGGTTTGCCCTGGCCTTTGCCACCAGATCTTCTGCCTGGGCGAGCTCCTCCGCCCTGGCTCCCACCTCCATCTGCGCCCACTTGGCCTGCATCACCTCCAGGGCGGCCCTCGTCTGTGCCAGCTGGGCCCTTAACTCATCTGATTCCAAAAGGGCTATGACATCGCCTTTCTTGATCGGATCACCCAAGTCGACTTTCATTGCCTCGATAGTGGCCGTGATCTTTGGAAAGACCTTGACCTCGGTATTGGCCTCGATGCTTCCGGTAAACTTGATGTCCTTGGCGATCTTCCCCTGCCTGACTCCGACGACCTCGACCAGAATAGCCTTCTCGAGGGCAGGCTCATTCTGCTTCTTTTCGCACGCAGCGAGAAGAGATATGAACACAGCTGGAATGATAAAAAGTGCCCTTCTCATAAAAGTTTCCTCATCAATCTTTTCTGCTCTCTGGCCACCCCGTATGACTGTCAACCAGAGATATCTTGACGGAGCTAGGCCAATTTCCTCCAGGGGATATCTTTAGGTCGGCAGAGGATAACCAGAATTTCAGGGCTTAACAGGTTCTTCGCTTCTTTTTCGCTCCTGATCGTAGCGGTCCAGCAGCGCCGGTATCTCCTGCTCCAAGAAGGCATGAAAATCTCGCAGCTCCTGAAGCCGCCGACGGGATTCGGGCTCGTTGCCAGCGATAAGATTCAGGCCTCGCTCAGCAAGCTCGCGAATTGCCCTTAGATGGGACATTCGGGCCCTCATGAGCTCGGACCAGGATCCGGGTTTTATCCGGTAGCAGGTATCTCGCCTACCGGGGATGCCCATGCGCTCGACCAGACCCATCTGAATGAGCAGCCTGGTCATGGAACTGATGGATCCCTTGCTGGCTTCAACGACGTTGGCTAACTCCTCTGCAGACTGATGCGGCGGTTCGCACAGCAAAAGCCAGCCAAAGATCCTCCCCGCCATCCGGGGCCACCCCATCTCCTCGTATACAATACCTACGTCTTCTACGAATTGCTTCACTTCGACCTCACCCTGATACCGGTTACTTTTGCATGTCCATGATAATTAATAATATAATATATTTTGAAAGTTCAGTCAATACTGAAAATAAAAAACTGGGTTTTCCCCTTGAGGAAAACCCATTGCTCCTGAGCGAAAATTGGCTGGAATCAGTAGGATGCCCCTCGAGATGAGCGGGGCAGCGTGAGCGCTATTCTCCTTGAGCCGAGGATTACATGTTTTTGATCTTTTCGAATTCCCCAGCCCAGGCCGCCTCCAGAATAGGCCTCATAAATTCCTCCACCAAACCGGCGTGTAGCGGAACGGGCATATTTCTGAGCTTCATATCCAGCTGGGGGTCTTTTGCAGCTTTCAGGGCACGCTCAATATGTTCCTCGGTCACACCGGGAACATCCCGGAGGCAGGTAGGGAAATCCAGGAATTTGCTGAATTTTACCATACCCTCAGCAACCTCCAGGCCCAGTTCCCGGCCTGAAAGGCTATCCAGGTCTTTCTCAATGTATCCGTACTTCCTGTATAGAGCGCCTATGACCCTCAATTTATCTTCAATCCCAGGGGCAAAGAAAACTGTGTAGTAGGGATTCATCAAGGCACAGGCACGGCCATGGCTGAGAACGTCCACGAGGGAGAAGCTGGTCAGGTGGGCCCCTGAGGTGCCGCCGATCATAATGGCGTATCCGCCCAGATCGGTACCCAGACCGAGCAGGGTACGGGCCTCAACGTCCTCCGGGTTTTTCTTGACGGCCGTCAACCCCTGAATAATCAGCTCCAGGCCCACCTCGGCCACCTTCCGAGCCCTTGCTACAGAGTCGCCCGCCGAGCCAAGATAGACCTCCAGGCAGTGGGCGATCCCGTCCAGCCCACCATCCAGAGTCAGGCTCATAGGCTGCGTGGTTGTGAGGTCATAGTCGAAGATACAGCGAGGTGGGACTATGGCCTCATCGACGATGAGCTTCTTCTGGCCAATAACCGGGTCGCTTATGTTGGAGTACTTGGTCAGGTGGGCCCCTGAACTGGCGGCCATCATGATAGCTAACACAGGCATGATGGACCGTCCGGATTCCTGGCACACCGTGGTCACCTGTCCTACCCCAAAGAAGGGGTCGATTTCCGGCTGGATGTCACCGAGGGTCGCCAGGACAGCGGCCGCCTTTGTCGCATCAATGCTGGATCCGCCTTCGGCCACAACCACAAGATCCGGATGTTTGTGCACGATGTGACTGTGAATGCGATACACGTCCACAAAGGGGGCGTTAGGTTTGGCCGACCTGGCTATGTCAAGCACCTCGACGCCGGCTTTATCCAGGGATTTCAGGATCCTTTCCTTAGTGGGTTGAAACCATTCGAAATCGATGGGACCCACCAGGATGGCCTTCTTACCCAATTGGGCGGCGAACTTCCCCGCCGCCTCGTCCAGGACACCACTGCCAAAGGCGTAGGTATCCCCCTTGAACTCTCTCAGAATGGCTTTGGCTTTTTCCTTGATGTCTGGCATAACTATTCCTCCTTACAAATTGTGATTTTCTATTTTTCTTGACAACGACGCTGGGATGCTCTACACAAGGACAGATTGTATGACCTATAAATATAGTCAACCATTAAGAATGTCAAGAAAAGATGTATCTTGTTGTCACCCAGCCCTATGTAGATGAGGTTGTGGCTGATTGCCGTGCAAGAGATGGCAGGGAATGCGTTTGCCAGGCCAGAAATTACATCGAAGCAAGGAGGTAGAGGGATCCATGGGAAAACCAATTGAGGGAATCATTACAGCCGTGGTCACACCATTTGATGAAGACGAAAAGGTGGATGAAGGCGGTTTCAGAAGGATCATCAACTATTTGATTGACAGTGGCGTCAATGGGCTTTTTCCGGTCGGAAGCCAGGGAGAGTTCTTTGCCCTCACAAATGAGGAGAAGAGGAGACTCATCGACGTTGCTGTGGAAGAGGCCCGGGGTCGGGTATTTGTCATGCCCAATACAGGAGCAATCACCACGAGAGAGTCCATCGAACTCTCACAGTACGCTGAAAAGGCCGGGGCTGACTGTGTCTCCATTATTACCCCTTTTTTCATCAGCCCAAACCAGGATGAGCTCTATGAGCATTTCAAGGCCATTTGCCAGTCGGTGAAGATTCCTGTCTTATGCTACAACAATCCAGGTCGGACCGGGGGAGTGGCCTTAACCACCGCCACACTCGCGCGGCTTGCAGAAGAGTTGCCAAACTTTGCAGGGATCAAGGATAGCTCCGGTGATCTCACCCAGGTAGCCGAGATGATTCGGCTTTGCCCTAGCGATTTTAAGGTAATCATGGGAAGGGATACGTTGATTTACGGTGCTCTCATGTATGGTGCGGCTGGCGCTATCGCCGCAACGGGTAATGTGGCTCCAAAACTGATTGTGGGAATCTATCGGGCCTTCAAAGATGGTAATTATGATAAGGCCAAGGCATATCAGCGGAAACTGGCGCCTCTGCGGATCGCCTTTAGTTTGGGGTCCTTTCCGGTCGTGGTGAAGGAGGCCTTAACGATGATGGGCTTACCTGCTGGTCGATGCAGGAGACCGATACAACCATTGAGTGAGGAAAAGAGGGCTCAACTGCGTGGTATCCTCGTGAAAATGGGAATTATCCCGAAGTGAAACGACCTCGGAAGACAACACACCCGTCTCCCGACCTCGAGGTCATATAAGAATGGATCCCCCATCCACAAAGATAGTCTGTCCCGTCACAAAGTCGGAGGCCCTGGAGGCCAGGAATATGGCCGCACCCACATAATCCTGGGGGTCTCCCAATCTCCCCATCGGGATGGATCGAAGTCTCTCTTTCAGATCTTCGGGATGCTCGTCAAAGTATTTCTTGTTGAGGTCGGTCATGGTTGGTGCCGGCGCGATAGCGTTGACATTAATGTGATAGGGGGCCCACTCCAGGGCCATTACTTTCGTGAGATGGGATACACCTGCCTTGCTCACCGCATACACACCCCGATGGGGTTGAAGCACCTGGGCTATGTTTGAGGAGATATTTATGATCTTGCCCTGTTTCCGTTTGATCATTTCTTTGCCGACAATCTGGGAACAGAGGAATACCCCGCGGAGGTTGACGTCCATGATGGAATCCCATTCCCCATCCGTAAACTCCTCGATGGGCTTTCTCACGATGGTGCCTGCACAGTTGACAAGGATGTCTATCTGACCGGACTCCTCCATTGTCTGAGTGACCATATCCTGAACGGAATTCCGTTTTGTTACATCCACTGCAATCCATTTGGCCTGGAACCCCTCCGATCGGATCATTGCTGCTGCCTCCTCCGCTCGCTCGGAATTGACATCCGCGATCACCCCGACAGCCCCGCAGGAGGCCAGGCCTTTTGCAAGGGCGAAACCAATGCCTCTGCCTCCACCTGTGACAATGGCAACGCGTCCAGAGATATCGAACAGATCCATCAAGACATCCTCCTTTAAGAATTTTCTTTCCTGAAATGATTCAGCTATCCTTCGAGACATCCCGTTCTGCCACAAAACAGAGAGCTGAAAGGATACGTCCCGGCGTCTGCGTCTATATTATACCCCATCCAACATGTCAAGGGAAAACTAGGACATGCATGACAGACTGCTCGCTCGCCTTGAATTATCCAATGCTTAGAGGTTTCTTGATTGACACATAAGCCGCTCTCTTCTATACTCCCTTGAGCGAAAGGGGGTCTAGAGAGAGGATGAAAACCGCCAAGGAATATATTGACAGCATGAGAGAGATGAAGCTTGAGATTTACCTGTTTGGGGAGCGGGTCAAAAATCACGTGGACCACCCTATCATCAG
>JABXJY010000449.1 GCA_013375385.1 Desulfobacterales bacterium | reverse complement strand
AACTCCTCCTCAAGCTCCTTATAGACCTCAATAGAATATTCTACAGCCATCCTTGCTTCCTAACTGCACCACAACCCACTCCCCGCACAATTTCATTGAAGGTTACACAGTCATAACATTATCAAAGTTGTGAGGCAAAGGTCAAATCGGGTGTAAAATCTATGGATTAGATATGCTAGTCTTAAATTCTTAGATATCCGCAAGCTTATGCCACAGTGGGTTGAAACATAAATCATATATAATCTCAATGAGTTGTCATTATCATGAAGATTTCATATATGCAAAGACTGGGTTCAATCGACAAAATATTGACAATGTTGGGCAGAAGATGTTTTTGGCTAATGAACTTGGTGGGGTATCAGGTGTATATTTCTCCTGGTGTCAGATGGTTAGGATACTCCTGGGAAGATCAAGCAGGAAATACGGAGAGCCATGGGCTCTCACTCTCGGTGTCCAGCTCGTTTAGGTCTCTCCATTTGTTCATGCCTTTCCTGGGCTTCAAGGGAAAGCGTAGCAACGGGACGGGCCTCAAGGCGCTCTATTCCAATTTCTTTGCCTGTTTCCTCACAGTAGCCATAGGTTCCGTCCTTAATACGCCCTAACGCATCATTGATTTTGTAGATGAGCTTGATGTAGCGATTGCGGATTCTAAGTTTCAGGGCCTTATCAGCTTCCAATGCGCCCTGGTCAACAACGTCAGCTTCTCTTAAGCTTTTTTCTTTCAGTAGATCAGAAATCTTAATAGCCTCGCGCACTAACTGCTCACGCCAAAAGAGCAGCTTTTGCCGGAAATACTCAAGCTGTTTCGGATTCATGTAGGGCTCATTTTCTGAAGGACGGTAGTCTTCTGGAAGATCGACTTTCATAGCTTATTCCTAGAGACTTCTTTTCACCCAACGAAACCATATCTCTTATGATCCCTAAACCTCTTTGCGTTTCCCTTGCCATAGCGCTGACCTCCTGGCGAACACCTAACAGCGGTTCAAAGATTCAGGCGGTCGCCCTGGCAAGGGGAACGCGCTCTTCAGAGCGAAGCCAACGTGTGAATACGGTTGCTACAGGAATTTGGCAATCTAAACCTTTGGGAAGCTGAAAGTTTAACTTCTGTAGGTATACGCTTTCAGTAACCTTGATCAGCAATACCCTATTCTTGATCCAAGAGGGCCGGGCATGCTTTGCGATTGTTTGAACAACATCCTATCCTTAAGATGTCCTAAGAATAGCATATTTCATCTATTTTGTTTCTTGACGCAACCCTATTTCCTTCCTTTACTCACTTTAGGGAAGGAGAAGGGGGCTTGGTGGAGATGAAGAAAGGGTTTATCTAT
>JABXJY010000183.1 GCA_013375385.1 Desulfobacterales bacterium | reverse complement strand
CGTTAGCCAGGGTTTCCTGATTAAGACATGCGCTTAGCCCTCTGCGCCATGGTTACCCCGTGGAATGCAAAGCATATTCCACTTGGGGCCTTTTGCTATTTCACTGGGGCGCTCTGCCCTTTGTGCCATGCCCTCTCCTCACACCCCCCATCCCAAACAACTCCTACTGGATTCCCTGGTGCATTTTCCCCGTACCAATCGAGCCTTGATGTTTCTTGATTTTTCTGATATACGCAACCCATGTGGTCTTCTTATGTATTTAACTGATTGGGGAACAAGCATGAAGGAAGTTCAACTTTCACGTATCGTAAACATGGAGAGTCCCAGGAGTGTTATGAATGAGGTATGGAGCATCGTTCTCATGATGGGCCCAAAATTTAACTTTGAGACTGTAGGCCGCGTATTCAACGATATTGTGCGCCTTTTCCGCGGCCAGTATCCAGGATACCGCAAATGTACGACCGAATACCACGACCTGAAGCATACCACAGATGCCTTTCTGGTCATGGCAAGGCTCATGCATGGTGTAGTGGTATGTGGGGAAAATCTTACCAGAAAACATATAAATCTGGGGCTCATATGCGCGCTGATGCATGATACAGGATATATCCAGACCCTTGATGACGATATTGGAACAGGCGCTAAATACACCCGTATAGATACCAGGCGCAGCATTGTCTTCATGGAAAAATATATAGCTGATGGTGGATTTTCAAAAGAGGATTTCAAAGGCTACCCCGATATCCTTAAGTGCACTGGCCTCGCTACCGAGATCAATAAAATCCGATTTGCCTCCCGGGAGATTGAATTGTTAGGGAAAATGCTGGGCACTGCGGATCTTCTGGGCCAGATGGCAGACAGAACCTATCTTGAGAAACTGCTCTTTCTTTTCTATGAATTCAGGGAAGGAGGGATCACGGGATATGATAACGAACTGGACCTCCTGAAAAAGACCATGGACTTTTACGCTATGACCCGAAACAGGTTTGCTCGCCCATTGGGCAGCATGAATGAATATGTGCGCTACCATTTCAAGGTGCGATGGAACCTGGACAGGGATTTATATATGGAGGCAATTGAAAAAAATATCAGCTACCTCAAATTCCTGCTGGAACATCACGAAAAAGACTACTGTGATTATCTGAGGCGAGACGATAGGTACGGTAAGAAAATTAAGCAAAGAGCGGATATGCAGGGTGGCTCCGAAAGCCAAGCTTCACTGATACCAAGCTAGCCGAGAGGTGTATGTTTTTTTAGGCTGAGTGAAGCTCTCCACCCTTGCGGGCGGGGAGCTTCACCAGCTAATGGGCCCCCTACTATAAGTAAGATTATTTCCCTGTTGTAACTCTTACAAAAATTGGGTAATGTAAAGTTGACTGCATCTTTTGGAGATGCACGCTACTTATCCCTGTTCACCTATTGTTGTTAAGAGTTAAAACTTGGTTATGCAAATCGTTTCAGGCTGTAAGCAAGAGACTTTTAGCATTATTCGGGATGCGAGATAAAGAAAATGAAAGATAGAGGTAAAACCAAAGAACAATTATTACATGAATTGGCAGGACTGCGCCCCAAGCTGGCTGAAGTGGAAGTACTGGAAAGAGAGCACAAAAATCTGAAGGAGGAGGTGCGGGAGAGAAAGAAACTCTATGAGATGTTGCTCAACAAGGTAAATGATGCTGTATTTGTTTATCAACCCACTGAAAAAGATATAACGAGCAATTTCATTGAAGTTAATGATGTTGCATGCCAGAGATATGGCTACACAAGAGAAGAATTTTTGGGTTTAACCACTTTGGACCTCAGCATTCCAGAAGATTGGGGAAATGTTTCCGCGAGAATTGAGAAGCTGCGTGATGAGAAACATATTCTGTTTGAAACGGTCCATCTAACCAAAGACGGAAGAAAGATCCCCGTTGAGATGAGTTTCCATCTTTTTGATCACCTGGTGCAGCCAATCGTGCTATTCATTGCTCGAGATGTCACCGATCGCAAGCAGGCAAAGGAGGTTTTGAGGAAGGTTGAGGAGAAATATCAGAACATTCTCGAGAGCATTGAAGAAGGCTACTTCGAGGTTGATCTTGCCGGGAACCTCACGTTTTTCAATAAATCATTATGTAAAATCTTTGGATGTCCCAAAGATGAATTGATGGGAGTGAATATCCGGGAGTTCACCGATCAGGAGACTGCTATCAAAGGTTATCAAATCTTCAACAAGGTTTACACTACAGGAAAACACATAAGAGAATTTTATTGGGATATCCTGAGGAAAGATGGGACGAAAAGACATGGGGAAACCTCAGTATCTCTCATAAACGATGCAACAGGCCGGAAAATCGGGTTTCGAGGTACGGTTAGGGATATCACAGAACGCAAGTGGGCTGAGGAAGAATTAAGAAGATCGCGGGAGCAGCTACGGAGCCTTTCCACACATTTGCAATCCATGAGGGAAACAGAAAGAACATTAATAGCACGCGAGATTCACGATGAGTTGGGACAGTCATTAACAGCACTGAGAATGGACTTATCCTGGTTGGAAAAGAGGTTACCCGAGGATCAAAAACTACTGCTTGAGAAGACACAATCAATGTCAGAGCTCATTGATATGAGCATAAGAACAGTGCAAAGGATCTCTATAGAATTGAGACCAGGAATGTTAGATGACCTCGGTCTTGCAGCAGCAATGGAGTGGCAGGTGGAGGAATTTCAAAATCGGACGGGGATTAAATGTGAACTTACGTTTCATCCTGAGGATATTATTTTAGATCAGGATCGTTCTACGACTATTTTCCGGATTTTTCAGGAGACGCTTACAAATGTTGCTCGCCATGCAAAGGCAACAAGTGTCAAAGTAAGCCTGAAAGAGACAATGGATAAATTAGTGTTAAAAGTGAGAGATAATGGGAAAGGTATAACAGAAAAGCAGATTTCCAGTCCTAAATCATTTGGGCTCATGGGAATGCGAGAACGCGCGGCTCATTTCGGCGGCGTGTTTAAGATTAATGGCGTGCCAAGGAAAGGAACAACAGTGGAGGTGAAGATTCCAGCCGGCAACTAGCAGGTGATAGACTGCAAATGAGGGATGAAGGAGAAAATACAGAAGTTTGTATACCTATTCATATACAAGAAGCTGGTTAAACTTTATTTAGAATTTCATGGGTTTACTTTGCCCTATCCAAAGTTTGAGCTGTAAGGGCTTGCGTCTCAACTGCAGGGATCATCAAATGCTCATGCTGGGAACCGAGCCGAGGGATAGCATAACAGGCATACAAACTTGTGCCTCTAACCTATCAATACGGGATGATGTCACCCTTCCGTTGAGCTTATAAAAGGATATGCCACGAAAGAAGCGAAGGGGCTTTAAAAACGAGCCCCCACATGTACCACCCGGGACCTATACCTTGAGGCAAAGCCATGATTCGAATACTCATCGCCGATGATCACCCAATCGTGCGCAAAGGGTTGAAGCAGATTGTCGCGGAGACTCCAGGCATGGCTGTAACTGATGAAGCGAGCAATGCACAGGAAGTGCTCGATAAGGTATGGAGAAATGATTACGATGTGGTTGTGTTAGACATTACCATGCCCGGCAGAGGTGGGCTGGATATTTTAAAACAATTAAGAGGTGAAAAACCCGGCCTTCCTGTTCTGATTTTAAGCATCCATCCTGAAGAGCAATATGCGGTAAGAGCCTTAAAGGCGGGTGCCGCTGGATACTTAACAAAAGGAAGCGCCCCAGGTGAATTAACCGCGGCTATACGACGAGTCTCAGCGGGTAAGAAATATATCAGTTCTTCTCTGGCTGAGAAATTAGCTTTACATCTGGAAAATGATACCGACAAACCCATCCATGAGAAACTCTCTGATCGTGAGTATCAGATACTGTGTATGATTGCATCAGGGGAGACAATAAAGGAAATCGCACAGGGATTGTTCCTGAGTGAAAAAACCATCAGTACGTATCGGTCGCGTATTCTGGAAAAAATGAACATGAAGAGCAACGCGGAACTAACCCATTATGCCATAAAAAACAGGCTCGTAGATTAGAGGTGCCAGCGAAGCGAGTCACGTTTATTCAAGGTTTGCTTTTCTTATTCCTTCTTCCCCGGCTTTTCCCGATCATTGTTTTCTCACCACCTCCCTAAGGACTTTCTCCTGAATGTGTAGGACAATTATCTACAAAAAAATCGGATAAAATCCTACAAAAAAATCAGCTTAAATCTTACAGACGTCTGCACTTTTTCATGCTACACGTAAAAATCTATCCAACAGCCTGGTCACGCCGAGGAGTGGGAATGGTGTAGTGTCATGAAAGTCTTTATTGCAGATGATTCGGAGGTAGTGTGTCAACGACTCGTAGACATACTTTCTGAAGTTCCAAGAATCGAAATCGTCGGTCAAGCAGGAGATGTGGCGGAGGCCATAAGATCTATCCAGGAGTTACACCCTGATGCAGTGGTATTGGATGTCCGGATGGCTGGTGGGAGTGGTATAGATGTGCTTAAGAGCATCAAAAAAAGTGAACCGACTCCAGTGGCGATCATGCTTACCAATTATCCCTATGCTCAATACCGGAAAAGATGCATAGATGAGGGAGCTGATTTCTTTTTTGATAAATCAAGCGAATTTGAGAAAGTCGCAGAGGTGATCGGACAATTGGCTGAGGATTCCCATAATTAGAAAGGCAGCGACACAAAGCTTAAACAACAGGCAAAAAGTAAGGGCTTAAGGAAAAGACGATAATTTGAGAGAGGGAATGTACATAAAAGTAGCAAGTTAGCCGAGAGGTGTATGGTTCTTCATGCTGAGTGAAAAAGAAAAGATTGATCTCATTACCCAAATCAGTCTGGATATCAACCGAGTCAAAGATGTCGATCTCCTTTTAGAAAGGATCCTTACCTATGCTAGAAAATTCTTTAATGCCGATGCAGGATCTATTTATCTCAAGGGTGGGGATGAGCTGAAATTTAGCTATACGCAGAACGATACCCTGCAGAGTAGATTGGGCCCTGGGAAAAAACTGATATATAGCACCTTTTCAATGCCCTGTAATAACATGTCAATTGCTGGATATGTGGCGAAAAACTGTAAGGCAGTAAACATTCCCGATGTCTACCAGATAAGCACCAGGGTACCCTACCGCTTTGATTCCAAATTCGACAAGCTTTCCGACTATAAAACCCGTTCAACGCTCGCTGTTCCCATGACTAACCAGAGTGGAGAGGCACTGGGAGCGATGCAGATCATCAACGCCCAGGATGATCATGGAAACATCATTGCCTTTTCCCCATTTGATGAATCCCTCATCATGCACTTTGCCGTCAGTGCCGCCCTTGCTTTGGAGCGAGCTCAAATGACAAGGAATATCATCCTCAGAATGATCAGTATGGCAGAACTCAGGGATCCCAAAGAGACCGGGGCCCACGCAAACCGTATAGGAGCATATTCGGTGGAAATCTTTGAGGAATGGGCAAGACAAAAAAGACTTTCCCTTGAAAAAGTGGAAAGACAGAAGGATGCATTGAGAATGGCAGCCATGCTCCATGATGTGGGCAAGGTAGCCATCAGCGATCTG
>JABXJY010000021.1 GCA_013375385.1 Desulfobacterales bacterium | reverse complement strand
GAATCGAGAACTCATGTGGATTGTGGCGATAGGCTTTGATGAGGGCGAAGAACCTCGTTTTCCCAATGCCCAAAACCTCTTGAATATAGCCTCGCTCAATTTCCTTTCTCAGGTAGCCTTCGATGAGTTCCTTTACCTGGCTATCGGTGAACCTCTTGTGCAGCTGTCCCATAACCTAAGACCTCCTTTTGGCCTTAGATTATGGGTTTCTGGGTGTTCACTTTTAAACTTTAAATCCATTAAGAACGGTTCACTTTTAATTCTTAACTGATAAAAGTCTCAAAAATCTCTTGACAAATATATCCGATACGTATTAACGAATCTAGAATATTACTTTCCGATTGTTTCCTTTCAACCAAGGATCTACAAATCCTAGGAGGAATGAATGAACCTCAAATTTCTTTCATAAATCTCGAATCCTTAATCTCCTCGGCGATATAGTTTGGAGCTGTTTCTGTGCAATACCTAAAGCCCTTCCACTTCATATCCTGGCGATCCGATGTAGCCGTCTTGCTCTCACATAGGCAAAACTGATTTCGAACCCTGTTACCTGCCTAAGAAATAGGAATTCAACCTAAAAGAAGACATATTGAGAACTTGAGATAAAAGTTCCGTAACTCATTGATAAACAGCTAAAGCATGTTGATGATGTGGGGGAATGGGAGATCAATAGGGAAAATGCCTAGGCTAATTCTCTAACAAGAAAATCTCGAGGAAAGGGGGGATAATTAGGTTCTGTAGTAAATGGTGTAAAAGGTAGTGGGATAGTTTTTAATTAACCTTAAACGGGGGGGGAATGAAGATGAGATCAAGAAAACCACTTATTACTTCATGCATTATTTTTGCTGTGGCCTTTTCAATGATTTTTTTGAAAACTGGAACCTCTTGTGCCAGATCAATGACCCTGAAAGTCTCTCATCAATTTGCTGCAGGAGATGTCCGAGACATGATGGGCCGAGTGTTTGGCGATATGGTAACCAAAAAGACAAACGGGGAGATCAAATTCCGCCACTACCCTGCTAAATCCCTATTCAAACCAAAAGACCAGTGGGACGCCATGCGTAAAGGTGCGTTGGATATGTCGTGTTTCCCCCTGGATTATGCATCCGGAAAGGTACCGCAGCTTTCAATTACGTTAATGCCATGTTCAGTGGCCAATATCAAACAGGGACTCACCTGGAGAAACAAACCTATCGGTAAGAAGGTTGAGGCCCTGATGGAGAAAAACGGTGTTAAGAACCTTGTTTGGGCCTTTTTTGATGGAGGAATTGGCAGTAAGATAAAACAAATAAAGGTTCCAGCCGATGTGAAGGGAACAAGACTGAGGGCGGCCGGCAAGAAATTTGAATTTATGATGCGAGAGGCCGGGGCCTCTATTACCAGCATGCCTTCATCGGAGACTTACCATGCCCTTGCAACCGGCGTTTTGGATACCATGATGACATCATCTGCCTCTTTTGTCACCTACCGACTCTATGAGATACTAAAATACATTAATGCACCAATAGATTATTCCATATGGTATATGGCCGAAAATCTATGTATTTCCATGAAAACGTGGAACAGGCTCACGCCGGATCAGCAGAAAGCCTTTCTGGAAGCAGCGGAGTGGATGCATGAAAACTGGATATATGAGAATTTTAAAACATTGGCGGAAAAGCTCGTTATAGAGTATACGAGAGCCGGGAGAGAAGTCCATTTCATGAATAAACAAGAATTTGAAGCATGGCTCGCATTTGCCAAAAAAACGGCATGGAAAGACTTCGCCAAAAAAGTAGAGGGAGGACAAGAACTCCTGGATCTTGCCATAGCAGCCATGAAATAGGGGATTTTTGTTTGCACGACTGACAGGTGAAGTGACGTAATGAGTCCCTCTTGTAAAGGGGGACTCATTTAATATGATAGTGGATAAAGCCTTTTTGGCAGGATTCAGTATGATGAGATAGTGTAGGGTACCTATGATGAAAAAGGTGTGGAGAAAAGTACAGTGGGCTATTGAAGGGTCGAGTTCCATTACCGGTGGAATAGCAGCATTATGCATCGTTGCTGCAGCCTTAGTTGTAACAGAAGGAATCATAACCAGAAAGGTGTTAGGGGTGTCTGCGATCTGGCAGATTGAAGCATCAGTCTTTTTGCTTATTCTTGCCACCTTTGTGGGAGCCGCTTTTGTCCAGAAGCAAGAACATCATCTCAATGTCGATCTAGTTCTTGTTCACCTCTCTCCCAAGACCAGGGAGTTAACCCTCATAGTTGTTTCCATAATAGCATGTATTCTTTCCGGAATAATTGCATGGTTTGCATGGCCCATGTGGTGGGAAGCCGTTATCAGAAATGATCATTCTTACAGCCTATGGGGTCCACCCCTTTGGATTCCCTATTTTTTTATTCCATTTGGTATGTCGCTGCTTTTCTTTCAATATATTGTGCACATAATCAAGAAAATAACATCCCTGAGAAAAGGTGAGATTATTGAAGAGGCTACCAGGTTCGAATTAAAAGACATAGAAATATCCGAGGCTGATTCAGACCCCAAGAAGTAGTCAAAAATTCTGGAGAAGGAAACCCCGATATGAACGAATATGTACTTGCTGTGCTTTTATTTGGAAGTGCCCTGGTCTTACTAATCTCAGGTATTCCCATATGGGCAGGACTAACCGGAATATCCATTGTATTTATTCTCATTTTTTCTCCTCACCTGTTATCCACAGTTCCATTCGTTGTCTACGGTGCCATGGACAGCTTTGCCCTATTAGCTATCCCCCTGTTCATTCTTCTCAGTGCCCCTATAGCGGAATCAAATGCGAGCAGAGATTTATATGAAACACTGCACAAGTGGCTTTACAAGATCCCTGGAGGACTCGGGATTGCCAACATGATTGGCTGTGGTATCTTCGCTGCTTTATGTGGCTCCAGTCCGGCTACTGCAGCGGCCATCGGGAGTATCGGGATTCCGGAAATGAGAAAGCGAGGTTATTCCCCTGCACTGAGCACAGGACTAATTGCCCATGCTGGTACCTTCGGCATCCTTATTCCGCCGAGCATTACCATGATCCTTTACGGGGTCGCCACCGAGACCTCTATTGGCAAATGCTTCATCGCTGGCATCTTACCGGGTATACTTGAAATTCTCTTAAGCTGTATTTGGGTTGGGGGGATTTTTTATTACCGCAAAATAGTGCCTGCCGAGCCGGGAGCTGTGTATTACATCGAAGACCGGGGGGTGGTAGAACGGTATCTCTGGAAAGAAAGATTTACCTCTCTTTTTAAGGTCTTGCCATTTGTCTTAATCATATTTGGAATAATGGGGTCCCTCTATGGGGGGTGGGCTACCCCCAGTGAAGCCGCAGGGTTGGGTGCTGTTCTTTCCCTCTTCTTTGTCATGACCATCTATAAGGTTTATAGTCCAAAAAAACTCTGGACCATATTCATAAAGGCCTTAAATGAGAGTTCCATGATACTGATGATTATGGCAGCGGCCCTGCTATTCGCCTACGTGTCTTCTGATCTGTATGCGACCCAGGCCCTTGGTGAGCTTATCTTGAAGCTTCCTATCGGCAAGTGGGGGATCATCATCCTTATTAACATCCTGCTTTTAATGTTAGGGTGCTTTATTCCCCCAGCCGCTGTGATCTTGATGGTGGCCCCTCTGCTGATCCCTGTAATCAAGGGATTGGGATTTGATCCCATATGGTTTGCAGTCATCATGACGGTCAATCTTGAGATCGGCCTAGTCACCCCTCCCGTAGGGCTCAATCTTTATATCGTTAAGAATATTGCTCCTGATGTACCCATGTCTCATGTTCTGTTGGGAGTAATCCCCTTTGTCATCATAGAAGGGGTTGTCATTGCATGCGTGTGTATCTGGCCAGAAATAGCCCTATGGCTTCCAAACAAGATGATAGGGTAATTCAAAGGAAAACCTTGAATTACTTGAAATCGGAACGTCTTTAGTGACCATCCTCTTATGCCAGCGAATAAATGTGGGCGGATACCTATGTAAGTCTGATTAACGCCCACTGTCTCTCAATTGCGGGGTTTAGATTTGGTGTTTATTTTCTTCAGTATTTCGTTAACGGTTAGGGTAACTTCCGGTTTCTGAATTCCGGAGAAATAATAAAGGAAATAGACCCCCGACTGCCTACCATTGTGATCCATACCGAAAGACCTTACCAGGATCTCGATTTTTTTCGCTCCGCCTCAGATGTCATAACCGAGGTAGAAGAAATCGGTCCAGAGGATCCGGGACTCATCATCTACACCTCGGGAACCACAGGAAAGCCAAAGGGGGCTATTCTCACCCAGAGGAATCTTGTCCATGATGCAAGAAATGTAATGAAAATATGGGAGATAACCGAATCTGACGTGCTGTGTCATGCACTGCCCCTTTTTCATGTCCATGGTCTGTGCTTTGCCCTTCATACTGCCCTAATGGCAGGATCCCACGTGATCATGCTTGATAGCTTTTCACCACAAGCAGTTATAGGGGTACTGTCACAAAAAGAGGGGGGATATGTCTGCACGCTCCTTATGGCTGTGCCCTCCATGTATGGGAAGATGATGGAGTATGTGGGAGAGGGGAAACTGGACTTTGAGCATATGCGGTTGTGGACATCATGGGGGTGAAAGGATTTGAGCTCTTGGAAATTGCGAATAAACCCCTAATTCCTGCCCTTATGCTCACTGCCCATGCCCTATGCGAAGAGAACCTCAAAAAATCTGCTGAAAATGGAGCTTCCTACTATGCGCCAAAGGATGAAATAGCGAAAATTGATCTCTTTATTGCGGATGTCGTCGATGCAATAGAAAAGAAAAATAAGCCTTGGGTAAAATGGTTTGAGAGGCTGGGCAGTCTCTATGATCGGAGATTCGGCGGTACTGACTGGAGGGAAAAGGGAAAGGAGTTCTGGGAAAAGAGGATCAGGCCGTACCTGTGGTGAAAACTTCACACGCATTCTCTCCGGGTTGGATGTCCCCTTGTTCTTGATCATTATTAGGACTTCGATTTTTTCATATATAATTAGGTACTTTTCCCTATTGGGTTAGGGAATAAGCCCACAATACAACCACTCCCAATGATAAATGGGGGTGGTTATTTTGTTTTTGAGTGAAGTACCGGATTGAATCTACATATTTAATTTAATAGATGTCAGAATGGAAGAGAAGGCAAGATTATGGGCTACCCGAAATACAAAAAGATACTCTTCTGCACCGATTTCTCTGAAAACTCCGATTATGCCTTTGAGTTTGCCTATGGTATTGCAAAGAGAGATAAGGGTCTTCTCTACATTCTATATGTCATACCTGACAATCCCCACCGGAAATTTGCGGAAAATGTTATCCCTCGTGAGACCTTAGAGACGATCGATAAGGAGTTTAAAGAGACTCTGATTAATAACTACAGGGAGCACTACATAAAAAAGATAGAGAATGGGGTTCCGTTTAAAATTGTTGCCAAATCAGGTAGAGAGGATGCTGAAATAATTAAATTTGCAAAAGAGGAGAATGCGGATATTGTTGTTATGGGAACGCACAGTAGAACAGGAATACAGCATGCCATTATCGGAAGTGTTGCTGAGAAGGTCCTCCGGCATAGCCCAATACCAGTTTTTGTAATCCCTCCCAGAGTTAAAAGCTGAGAGCAATCCCTTCGGAGTACTTGCTTGTCTTGAGTTGTTACGATTGTGCTTACTACTCAGAGGCCATTTGATTTAGCTCCTGATTTGTTGCTGAATTCTTGCCATAAGGCAGGAAAGGGATTTGCGAGGAATAAACACATCCGCAGAGGAAAAAATCGAGGTAATAATATTCTTATTTTTTCAATGAAATCGTTATCGCCTTATTTATCTCTTTTAACCTAGCATTTAGGGTTCTTGCCACATCGATTAAACCAATTCTACGCCCTTCTCTTCAAGCCCACATCTGCGATACTGAAATAATCTTTTGTCTTGTGGACGAGGGACATATACCATACAAGCTAATTCATAATATATGACGCTTCATCATCCAAAGAAATATCGATTTCTGGAGTCCGATGTGTCCTCGTTTCTCCAAGAACATCAGGTGAAAGCCACCAGACTGGTTGAGGGTGGCCTTACCCGGGCTACACCAACGCGGCCATCGCTGAGATCTGGGGCTCGTGGGTCATCCCTGTGATGTTTGCGAAGCCAGCTAAGGGTGAGGCAACCCCTGAGGATGCAATCAAAGAGACAGAGGCGAAGTGCAAGCGCATTTTCGCCAAATGGAGGGATGAGGGGATCATATAGTCCTGGAACTGGGATCGCGTCGCGAGTTCGTCCGAGAGGGGCTTCTTTACTGCTCTCCTTGGAAGGGACTCGATCTCCGGAACATGAGGCTCTGGTATCTTTGGGATAAAAACCATGCCAATTTTCATATAGCTTTCCTATATGTAGTATGCCTTCCAATGAACCAAAAACGATAGATTACTGCTTCAATGTGGGTTCCTTTTGTCAAGCATTTTTTTGAAGAGCACTTTTTTTAGAATTTATCCAAACGTCATTTTTTTGTAACTCCCTAGCGAAGATGCCTCCTTTACGACAATGAGACTCCGTGTATCTCGTTAAAGCACAGGGCACACCTCCTAGTGTTCAGTGTTGAAATAAACACCATCTAGGCATGGAGAATCTCCAAATCACTGCCTGATGTTTAATTCCCGTTTTGGCTGGCAGGTTCTTTTTAACTCGCTTTCTGAAAGGCTCCTTACCAGCTTCTATCCGTGCTGACACCCTCTGGTCAGGCACCTAATAATGAATACGCTTGTTTGGTTTTTCTTTCTTGGTCAATGTTAATACCAAAAGGCTGCGCAAGAAACCCTGCATAGTATCTATGATAGTGGAAAATTGAAAGGCCAACAAACTCTAGTATTCTGATCGTAATCTGTACTTTTTTCGCCTGGAAAGTATGATGGGCAGGGGTGAGGTATTTTGTGTCCTCACCATTTTTATATAGAAGTTAAGAGTGTTCCAGGGTGTTGCACAAAAAACTGTGCGCGGATGAACCTTATCTGTGCATTTTTATACCCCTTTTCCTTCACCAGAACTTCCCCCTTAACTCAAATCCTTTATTGATGCATTACACCATAACCGCCTGAAACCTCCGCAGAACAAGGATTTCTGGATACTCCGGGATGAAGTTATTCATCTCAATTGTGCTTATTTTGAAGGAGATGCTAAAAGATCAGTTTCCGGCACGAAAATTGATTGCCACCTATATTGAGGCCAACTATGAATCGGACCTCTAGATGCGCCTGCAGCAGGATGCTTTATCACTTAAACAGATGCCAGTAGTCCTCGTTGTTTGTATATGAGGTCTCAACACTTTGTGAATAACGTCGGAAAGGTGGATTCATGAATGAAAATAGACTGAACGATTCTGCAGGTTACCTGCCTTCTTCTGGTGATGTATCTATCCCACAGGACATAGGAAGACATACCATCCTGTATGAATTGGGCAGAGGCAGCATGGGGGTGGTTTTTCTGGGATGGGACCCTTACATTGAGAGGCTTGTGGCCATAAAAATTCCCCGAGCCTCGAATGGGATTTCAGAGAAATCCACCAGCACCTATATGCAGAAGTTCTTCCGTGAGGCACGCTCTGCGGGTATGCTTGCCCATCCCAACATCGTTTCAGTCTATGAGGCTGATGTGTACCAGGGTTTTTGTTACCTCGCCATGGAGCACGTTAATGGACCAACGCTGAAGGAGTTCTGCAAAAAGGATAACCTGTTACGTGTCGACAAAGTCATAGATATTATCTTTCAAGCATGCAGGGCCTTAGATTATGCTCACAACAAAGGGGTAGTTCACTGGGATATCAAGCCATCTAATATTATGCTTGACACCACGGGAGCTGTGAAAATTACCGACTTTGGCATATCCCGAACGGCTCGCGAAGCAATCAGGATTGATATCAATAAGGGTCTGGACAATAATATTACGGGGACTTTCAGCTATATGTCACCACAACATTTTACTTCAGAGGGTAAAGCGGATCCCAGAAGCGATGTCTTTTCTTTAGGCTGTGTTTTCTATGAACTCTTAACAGGGGCCAAGCCATTTTCGGGTGATAATCTTTATACCATTCTGTATAAAATAGCACATGAAGAACCCGTGTCCATTCTGGATATTCGTCCGGAACTTCCTGGCGTCCTGGAAAGGATAGTCAACAAGACGCTCGCCAAAGACCTTGATCACCGATATCAGACTTGTATGGACTTTGCCTATGATTTAGGGGTGGTGGCACGGCATTTGAAAATAGCCAAAAAAGAAGCACAAGTTGAAGAAAAGATTGATTATATTTGCAATTTACCCTTTTTCGAGGATTTCGACAAGCAGCAAGTTAAAGAGATCCTCCCAGCATGCACTGTACTTAGGGTTCCCAAGGGGGAGGTAATCATGACCGAAGGGGAAATAGATGATTCGCTACATATTATTCTCAGTGGAAAAGTTGAGGTGCTGAAAGATGATACCAAAATCAACGTCATTGATCGAGGAGAATGTTTTGGGGAGATGGCTTATCTAAGCGGTCAGCCAAGGGCTGCAACACTGAAGGCGAGTACAGATTGTGTCTTAATGAAAATGAGTGCCACTTTGATGGATAGAGTCTCAAAATCAGTGCAGCTTCTCTTTATGAGAAGTTTTGCAACAACTTTAGTGGCACGCATTGCAAAGAATAACGAGTTAATTATGTCGCTTATGAATAAAAACTGAACGCCGTTTAAGACTTACGACTTCTACTTTGCTTCTCAACTCTGCGTGCACTTCTACTATACCTACTCACCACCTGTGGCTGACTTTAGCGCCAATCATCACACCCTGCGGGCGTTGGTACGCTGGAGCTTGCTACTCCTTGTGGGAGTGAGCTGGGCTGCCCTAAAGTCTGGCCCCGCACCCACCTTTGCTCTTACGCTCCTTTTGGGTTCTCGTTTGATTGGAATTACAGGTTTCAGCTGGAAGAAGTTCAGGAAGTAAACAACATTCAACTCAGGCATCAAAGGCAGGGTCATAATAACGTGGCCCTGCCTTTTTCCTCACGGTGTCCACATATTGTGTATGAACCAGCTATCGCGGAGGTAACGACTTCTGCTGAGACTGTCGAAAAAGTCCAAATATTGCTCTTTATGCGAAGGTGACTCTTCAGGGCCGCTGGTAAGCAGTTTTTCTGGTAACGAATTTCTCTTGACTCAGGAAGCCTTTTGTCGTTAGATGAGCAGATTTTTCACTAACTGACATGGAAAAACCACTCATAACGATGGATTAGTTTGCCATGGTAAGGGATTTTTGAGGTGATTAGAGGATCTTGTAATGGTTGAAAAACAGACTCATGGGGAACTTTCCCAAAAGACCGATGAGGTGGGGGCATCAGAACGTGAGCCAAAGCGAAATCTGATAGCATCTTTGGCAATGACTGCTATTATAATGGTAATAGGTATGTTTCTATACGAATGGTTAAGGCAGATCATTCACCCAACTGTGGCCACCTGGGAATCGCATCTTGTTACCATTGCCCTTGCCTCCCTTCTAGCCACCGTAGTTGCCTATTTCGTGCTGAGGAAACAGAATGTATTACTTCAGAAAACGAACAAAGAAATTGCTGCATACAAGCAAGCTGAAGAGGCGCTTCGAAAGGCTCACGAAGAACTGGAACGAAGAGTGGAAGAGCGAAATGCGGAACTGGTAGAAGTAAACAAACAATTGAGGGGAGAAATAGAAGGGCGCAATCAAGCGGAGGAGGCATTAAACAGACAAGGGGACAGTGAGGAAAAATACCGAACCATACTTGACAGCATTGAAGATGCCTACTACGAGCTTGACATTGCGGGCAACCTCACCTTTTCAATGACGCATTGTGTAAAATAGCGGGACTCCCCCGGAACGAATTAACGGGGATGAACAACCGAGAATATATCACCCCGGAGACCGCCAAGAAGATGTATCAGGTCTTTAACAAAGTCTACCGCACAAGAAAACCTGCAAAAGAATTTGATTTTGAGATTATGAGGAAAGACGGCACTAAAAGGAATGTTGAAGTCTCAGTATCTCCAATAAAAAACTCAGGGGGTCAGCCGATAGGGTTTCGAGGCATTGTGCGAGATATCACCGAGCGCAAGCAGACGGAGGGGAAGATAAGAAAACTAGGGAATTCTTATCCAGGTTCCTTTACGCATCAGGGATCGCAAGATTGCCTCTGCCAGGCGTTTCTATAGGGAATGGCCATGCTCTACGAGAATCCCGTGTATCGTATCATGGGTGACCGGTCCATTTTGGTTGAATTGGGCGATGAGATCAGCCTTACAGTGAACCAGAGGGTCAGGGAGCTCTTCCTCACGTTAGACCGTCATCGGATAGAGGGGGTTGTTGAAACCATACCCTGCTACCGATCCCTGCATATTATTTATGACCCGCTGAAAATCACGTTACCGACACTTCAAGACAGGATCAAAGGCCTACGAAGAACCATGAATGGGGCTCAAATCCCCAAGCCCAGAACCTTGAAGATTCCAGTCATCTACGGCGGCGAATACGGTCCCGATCTGCTATGGGTAGCCAGATACCACAAGATAAGCCCGGAAGAGGTCATCCGGCTCCACACAGGATCTACCTATCAGGTCTATATGATTGGATTTGCAGCTGGGTATGCCTATATGGGCACAGTACCAGAAGCGCTCGTCACACCTAGGAGGAAAACCCCGCGAACCATTGTCCCCAAGGGATCTGTGGGAATCGGCCAAAAGCAAACTGGCGTCTACCCGGTGGAAAGCCCGGGAGGGTGGCAGATTATTGGTCGAACACCCTTAAAGCTCTTTGATCCCACAAGGCTGCCTCCAACGCCCCTGGAAATGGGCGACCTGGTGAGATTCTTTCCCATCAGAGAGGAGGAAATGGCGCATTGGCAGTCGTAGAGACCTTAGAAGTTCTGTCACCCGGTCCCCTGACTACGGTTCAGGATCGGGGGAGGTTCGGGTATGGTCGATATGGAGTCGCCCCCAGTGGGGCTGTGGATTTCTTTTCCCTGAGGATCGGAAACCTGCTCGTAAATAACCCGGAGGGTGAGGCCTGCCTGGAAATAACCGTACTGGGATTAAAGGTCAGAGCTCTCACAGATTTAGTCATTGCCATCACCGGGGCTGATCTTCAACCCCATCTGAACGAGGAGCCGCTGAAGATGTGGCATTCACATTTCCTGAGGAAGGCCGATACCCTCTCATTCAGAGGGCCTAGGAGTGGTTGCAGGGCCTACCTTGCCCTGGGGGGCGGAATCAGCCTATCTCCCATCATGGAGAGTAAATCCACAAACCTCTTCTCCCGATTCGGCGGCCTTGAGGGAAGAGCCCTTAAGGGAGGGGATATCCTGTCCTCTGATTCACCACACCTTTACCTGAAGGCAAGAGGGAGAGCGGTCGACCAAAGATGGATTCCTTCATATCCCAAAAATTGGGCTCTCAGGTTCGCGTTCGGCCCCCAGGACGATCATTTCACGGAAGAGGGTAAAAGGGCGTTTCTCCATTCTTCCTTTGAAGTTACACCTCAGTCTGATCGCACAGGGGTCAGATTGGCCGGGCCTGTCCTCCAGACAAAGCCGGGGATGGAGGATTCGATCATATCAGAGGGGGTGATATCAGGCACCATCCAGGTACCCGGGGATGGTCAGCCCATCATCATCTTGGCTGAGACGGTCACCGGCGGATACCGGAAGATTGCCACCGTCATCACCGCGGACCTCCCCCTCTTGGGGCAAATCAAACCGGGTGATACGGTCCATTTTCAGGAGGTTTCTGTGGATGAGGCCTTACAGGCGCTCAGGGAGGCAGAAGCAATCATTGAGAGGATCAGAGGAGGCTTGAGGGATGAATCAATAGACCTGGACCGATGAGGCCTTAAAGGTTACGAAGACCTCTGAACCAATCATAAGGGCCATCTCCACACAGGATTCCTTTGTTACCATCACTGTGAAATCCAATCCAGCGTCTACCACTACCTTTACCTGGTCTCTTATCTCGGATATCTCTTTTATCGTTCCTCTATAAGAATTCCTTGCACTGGAATCAAAGGGTGTAGGTGATATGATTATGTCTCTGGGATCGATGGATATGATAGCCTTTCCAATTCTGTCAGATACAAGGCAGATTTCAATATTGTTCTTGCTGAATATCTTTGTCCCGTTGGCCCTTCTAACTTCTCCTTGAAAGATGTTTTCATAGTATGTCTCAGTAATACTCTTATTCATAATTGAAAACACCTTGTCAGCCAGGAGATATGCCTGGGTCGGATTGTGTGTTGTCATTATAATGGTAGTATCTTTTTCTTCTTTTATTGTAAGAACTATTTCTTCAATAAGTTTTATGTTAACTTGGTCTACATTGGCCGTAGGTTCATCCAGAAGCAGAACCTCGGGGTTAATGACCAGACCCCTCGCAATAGCAACCCTCTGAACCTCACCCCCTGAAAGATTGGTGACCTTCCTTTCTTTAATATGAGCTAGCCCTACAAGCTCGAGGGTCTCTTCCACCTTTCTTTTTATGTCTTTCTTATCCAGATTTCTAACCTTGAGACCATAGGCTACATTCTTATACACAGTTGTGTTAAAAAGATACGGATTCTGCATGACCATGGTCATTTCTCTTTGTAGATTCAATACGTCAGACGAATTATGAAGGTCTTCTCCCTTGAAAAACACCTTACCTGACGTAGGCCTCTCCAAGGCATTCAATATTCTTAGAATAGTGGTTTTACCCGACCCATTTGGCCCTACAATGGCATAGATCTTACCTTGAAGGAGTTCCAGATAGGGGATATCAAAGATCTCTCTATCACCAAAGGATTTCTTCAGCTTTCGCAGTACAAACAAGGGCTCATTCATTTTCATCCCTGTTTCCTCTGGAAGTGGTGGAATAGTATATTTATTGAAAATGCTACTGTTAAAAGGATTATTCCCAGGGCAATTCCAAAGCCAAACTCTCCCTTACTCGTCTCAAGGGCAATGGCTGTCGTGATGGTTCTTGAATATCCTTTTATGTTTCCTCCCAACATTATGGCAGATCCAACCTCAGCAATGACCCTTCCAAATCCTGCTATGACAGCTGCAAAGACACCAAACCGCGCCTCTGCCAGAACAGTGCCTGCTACCTGGAATTTGGTCGCCCCCAAGGTCGTGGCGGTCGTATGAATCCTCTTATCGATGCCTTGCACAGCAGATAGGGTGAAGGCCGTAATAATAGGGGTGCCCAAGATAATATCACCGATGATAATGGCAGAGGGTGAGAACAACAGCCCCAGAGAGCCAAGAGGGCCCTGCCTGGAGATAAAGGCATAAACAGTAAGGCCCACCACTACCGTTGGGATAGCCATAAGGGTATTCAGCAGTATGGTAATGACCTTTTTCCCTCTAAATTCATTAATTCCTATGGCAAAGCCCAGTGGTACCCCTACAAGCGTAGCCACAAGGGTAGCCGTTAGAGAGACCTTTACAGATACCAGTACAACACTGAGTACCTCTGGGTCTAAAGAATATATGAGCTCGAAGGCCTTTTTCAGCCCCTCTGTAATGAGAAACATGGTAGGTGACCTATTGTTTACGGTATTGCTAAAGGTTTGAAAAGGGCCTCTCCAGACTTCCTGTATTCCCTGATTATCCTCTGTCCTTCAGGAGAAGTTACCCATCCTATAAAGACCATGGCCATTACGTAATTGGTATGGGGATATTTCGCTGGATTTACTGCTATGATACCGTAGGGGTTATAGAGGATCTTATCTCCTTCGTAGACAATCACGAGGTCAATCTTGTTTCTGAAGGCGAGATAGGTGCCTCGGTCAGCAATAGTGTATCCGAGTTTTTCATTTGCAGTTACAATGGTGTGGCCCATACCTCTTCCTGTCTCGAGATACCATCTTCCTGCGGGCTTAAGCCCTGCTTCACGCCATAGTGCCATTTCTTTCTTATGAGTCCCAGAGTTATCTCCTCTGGAAAAGAAGGAGGCATTTCCTTTGGAAATCCTTACAAAGGCATCAACGGCATTTTTTGCTCCCTTAATACCAGAGGGGTCGTTTTCAGGCCCAAGGATAATAAAATCATTATACATGACATCCCTTCTATTTACCCCGTATCCCTCTGCAACGAATTCCTCTTCAGCCTTCCGAGCATGGACAAAGATGATATCAACATCCCCATTTCTCCCCAGCTGAAGGGCCTTTCCGGTTCCCACGGGGATAACATCCACTCTCACATTACATCTCTTTTCAAAAGGGGGCAGGAGTAGATCCAAAAGCCCGGAGTTTTCCGTGCTTGTTGTGGTGGACATCTTCAACCTTTCACCTGCATAAAGGGGCAAACAAAATGAAAGAATCAAGGCAAAGGTCAACAGACATAGCAAAAAGCCTTTTGTCCTCATTTTTCTGTTCTCCTTTCATAGTAATAACACTCGTAGTTCAAAACACATTGCCAAGCCTGTTTTGCTGTCTCCACATCTTCACCCCCTTTCCCTGTGGCCTTTCGGAGCGTTTTCTTAAGGTAGCTTGCAATACCATGTTTGAAAGGGAGAGATAGGATTGGTCAAAAAAAAACCAACACCCGTGTTGGATGTTGGCTTTGTTATTCTTGTATCTATCTCCTTTCCAAACACGGGAGGCACGGCGGTTTCCTGCCCTACCCTATCGTCCATTCCCCTTAGATTTTTTTGGTTCCTTAGGCAGAATGGATCGGAGAATTCTAGAATCTAACTATGCTTGTATATCAAAAAAGTCAAGGAAAATCTTATAGAAATCAACTGCCCTTTTTGCCCGCCCTCTCCTCAATCCAACTGAACCAGGTATCGAGGCCCTCTCCTGTCTTGCAGGATATGGCCATGACCGTGAGCCGTGGATTGACCTTGAGGGCATCGCTCTGGAATCGCTCCATGTCAAAGTTCAGATAGGGCAGCAGGTCGATCTTATTGAGGAGCAACACAGAGGATACCTGAAACATGAGGGGGTATTTGAGGGGTTTGTCATCTCCCTCGGTCACCGAGATGATCATCACCTTATCATTTTCCCCGATCTTAAACTCTGCGGGGCACACCAGGTTACCGACGTTTTCTACCATGAGAAGATCGATCCGGTCTAAATCCAGCTCTCTGAGCCCTCCCCTCACCATGTTGCCATCGAGGTGGCAGGCAGCACCGGTGTTGATCTGAACCGTGGGGATGGCGTGGGCTGCAATCCTCTCCGCATCTCGTGAGGTGGCAATGTCTCCCTCAATCACCGCAATCCTCTCTGTGTCCTTGAGGTGGCTGATGGTTCTCTCGAGCAGGGTGGTTTTACCAGATCCTGGGCTTCCCATGAGGTTAACGACATAGATCCCCTTTTCGGCAAAGAGGGTGCTGTTCTGGGAGGCAATCACCTCGTTTGCCTCAAGGATGTCTCTGACTACCTTGATCTCCATCTTCTATCTCCATCTCTTGTATTTCAAGCTCCCTTCCTGCACTGGCTACAGGTTAGGGACGGGCTTCCTGCCCCACGCAAGGAGGCTCTGGGCTATTGAGCGTATATAGCCTCATCATTTTAGCTCTTCAAAGACGGCATCTATTACCTTTGGCACCGTGGCCCCCACCTCCGGGGAGAGCTCCATCCCCCATGAGATCTCCTTGGGCTCCACCCCGATGATCGCCACCTCCCCATGGCCACCGAGTTGCCTCGCCATCCCCAGGACCTCCAACAAACCCATCTGGTGGAGAGAAAGCGCGCTCTGGGGTTCACAGAGGAGATCCTCTGGCCTGATCCGGTAGATCGTACCCGGCTCTCCCCCTGCCCTCAGGGCGTCAATGACCACAATCCTCTCAGCCTCATGGATTATGGGGAGAAGCTCCATGGTTGCCGTACCGCCATCTATGAGCTCAACACCCGGGGGCAGCTCTCTGTCCTCGAGCTGCCGCACCACATGGACACCGAGCCCCTCGTCTCTGAGGATCAGGTTCCCAATGCCTATGATTACCGTCTTCTTTTCTGTCATCTGACAAAACATCCCCTAAGGGGCCTTCCCTTAAGGAATATAGTTTTAAGTCAGGTTCGCAAGTTGAAGGATCTCGGGAACCTTTTTCTCCCAACCGATGGCCATGATATGGACCCCCTGGCAGAGATCCTTCAAGTCGTTTATGAGCCTTGCAGCGATCTCAAATCCTGTTGCCATCTTGTCTTTCGCCTTGGCCATGTCGTTGATCATGTGTTCAGGCACAAACACACCTGAAACGTTCTTGTTCATGTACCGCGCCATACCTGCTGACTTCAGCGGGATAATCCCCACAAGGACAGGTATCTTAAACTGCCTTGCCCTCTTCATAAAGTTTTCAAAGGCATCTGCATCGTACACAGCCTGTGTCTGGAAGAAACGGGCTCCCACGTTGATCTTCTTCTCCATCATTGCGAGCTGCAGTTCAAAAGAGGCCTCTGTATCAGAAACCGGCTTAACCACGGCCCCAACAAAGAAATCGGTCTTCCCCTGAAGCTCATTGTCAGCCAGATCATAGCCTTCATTCATCCGATTGATCGTCCAGATCAATTGCTCAGTGTCCAGGTCATAAACGTCCTTGGCATCGATGTGATCCCCCAGGGTGGGGAAATCGCCTGAGATGGCCAGGACATTCCTTATTCCAAATACATCTGCGTTGAGCAGATCAGACTGTAGGGCGATCCGGTTCCTATCCCGGCAAGTCATCTGGAAAACAGGATCCATACCCTTTTCTACCAGCATAGAGCAGGTCGCAAGGGAGCCAAGCCTCATCACAGCACTTTGCTGATCGGTTACATTTACCCCGTCTACCTTTCCATTAAGGATCTCTGCCACCTCCAGGATCTCCGTCGTATCTGTCCCTTTTAAAGGGCCCACTTCTGTAGTAACAGCAAATTTTCCCTTATCTAGTGCTTCTCTTAGAGCCATTGTCCTATGCCCTCCTCTTTTGATTAATCCCTTTGTTCAAGGGCCCAAAGGGATGTAGAAAGGATCTCCGGCCTGGGCCTCATTGTGTTCCAGGTCTTGGGTGGAACGAATTTCTTCAGCACATCAAGCCTCCCGATCTCCTTCAGTCGTGCATAGATCAACTCCCAGCCACAGGGCTTCTCAGGGCTCACCTCGCACTTCCCATCAGATGCCCCACCGCAGGCGCCATTTCTCAGACTCTTCGAACAGGCAGTCAGCGGACAAATCCCCCCCGTGTAGTAGAGGAGGCAATCGCCGCACTCCATACACCGCTCTGATCCCTGCCACTCACCGCGGCTGCCCCCAAGATTTACGGTATTACAGCCTGGATAAACGGGCTTTTTCACCATGGCAGCCACCGACTGGACCCCAACCCCACAGGTCAAGACCAATAGGGAATCCGCCCCCATCACCTTTCCCTCAAGCGGCTGGAGCCTTGAAGCCACGAGGGCCTTCTGACAGAGGAAATCGATCACACTGTGGCCTGTTACTGTCTTCCCAGCCCCCTCCAATCGCTCCTTCATCACCAGGACCTCTGGCATTCCGCCAGTCTGGCTTGACTGGGCGCAACCAGCACATCCCAAAATGAATACCCTATCTTGGTCCTCCAGGTACCCCAGTATCTCTTCAAAAGGCTTCTCTTCTGACCGTAACATCTTTATCCTCCTGTTAACCTATGATATATCTTCGCAATTCTCGTCCCTTATGGTTCAACAGATGAACAGCGCAGGCGATACACGGGTCAAAGGCCCTCACTATCCGGACCATCTCAAATGGATTTTCCTCATCTTTTACCTTCGTCCCGATCAAGGCCTGCTCTATAGGCCCATGATTACCCATGTCATCCATGGGGGAGGCATTCCATGTTGTAGGTACGACACATTGATACGTGCCGATCTTTTGATCCTTAATGACAATCCAGTGTCCCAGGGCACCTCTCGCTGCGTCCACGATCCCAACGCCCGTCCCCTCTTCAGGAATGGTATAATCAACATAGGCCGGCTCGCCGGGCTTTAATTCAAGAATCCATCCCTCCAGATTCTTCGCTATATTGAGGGCGCAGAGTGCCCGGGCTGCATGCCTTCCAAGAACTGAAAACAGGGCCTCCGGGGGCGCCTTGAAGTGCTCAAGGACAGAGTCCACCATCTCCTTTGTAGCAGGATCACCCGCTGCATAACCCACGGCGATCCTTGCCAGTGGACCTACCTCGTAGACCTCTCCCCTGTACCGCGGGGCCTTTATCCAGGAGTAGCCTCCCCCTTTGTGGGGCATGGGCTGGGTTTCTCCATCATAGGGATGACGTCCTGAGGTGTCCTCTTCATACCAGGAATGCTTTATCCACTCGTTGATCTGATCGAGGTCGAGGGGCTCATGGTTCAGATCTATGGATGTGCTTCCCTGCTTGAAAAGCCGTGCCCTTTTCGTGTAATCGGGATCCTTCCCGTCCAGGTCAAAAATCCCGTAAGAAAGGAACTTCCCGCAACCCCTTCCGATCTCAAAGTAATCGCTATAGGTCTCTGCAACCTTTATCACATCGGGAACGTAGAAATCCTCAACAAACTCCCGGATCTCCTTTGCCCTCGCAAGCAGTGTGGCTATCTTATCAACGGTGGGAATCTCCGTCATACCACCGGGTGTCACCGCACAGGCATGTGGGAGCTTCCCCCCTAATACTGCCACTGCTTCATGCCCCTTACGCCGCATCTCTAATGCCTGAACATAATGGGACACAAGCTCTTGATCAACATCCGGCGGAAACCGGTAATCGCCCTCGTAGCGGGGGACAAAGGGTGCAAGTTCTCCTCTGGAGATGAAGGCCTTTATGGAATTCAGGGTTCTGTCCTTCCCCTCATAAGCTGCTGCCTTTGTAACGTCTACGTAGTCAAGGGCGGCCAGGTGATAGAAGTGGAGGATATGATCCTGAACCTGATGGAATCCCATGGTCAGGTTGCGCATGATGCGGGCATTGTCGGGTATCTTATCTGCGATCCCAAAGGCACTATCCAGGTTCAGCGCCGCCGCCGTGGTATGGCAGTGATTGCAGACCCCACAGATCCTCTCGGTGATAATCTGGGCATCTCGCGGATCCCTCCCCTCCAGTATCTTCTCGAAGCCCCTGAAGAGCATCCCCGAGCACCTGGCCTCTTTGACCTCGCCGCCATCGACCACCGCCTCCACCTTCAGGTGTCCCTCAATCCGTGTTATAGGATCTATTACTATCTTTCCCATCTTTCTTAATCCTCCTTTTCCTTCCAGTACTCACCAATCTTGGGCACGTCGACGTCGGTGAGTTTCTCATAAAAAGAGCCCAGGAAATCGGGGAACTCGGGCTGGGTGCATCCCTGGCACCCCATGCCGGCCCTGATGCACCAGTTGACCCCGTTGTTCCATTGCCTCAGGGGGCAATCAGCATAAGTGATCGGGCCCTTGCACCCGAGCTCGTAGAGGCATCCTGGCTCTCCAAAGTGCTTTGCAAACTTCCCCTCATCAAAGTATGCTCTCCGTTGGCAATTCTCGTGTATAAGCAGCCCGTAGAACTCCTTGGGGCGGAGCCAGTCGTCCAGATCCTCCGGTTTGGGCAAACCGGCAGTGAGGAGCTTCGCCACGGTACCCACGAACCAGTCTGGATGGGGAGGACAACCCGGAACGTTGACAAGGGGAGTCTCAACCCCCTCCCCCTTATAGATGTCCATCAACTTCTTCACCCCTGAGGGATTGGGTCTTGCGCCCGGTATTCCACCGAAGCAGGAACAGGTACCGAGTGCCATCACGGCCAAGGCCTTTTTGCCAAGGTCTACGACCCACTGGCGGACCGGGATTCGCTCTTCTCCCCGCTCCCCTACGGTACAGAATATACCCCTATCAGCGGTCGATACCACGCCATCCACGATTAATAGGAATTCGCCTTGCTTCTGCTCCCCGACATCTTCTAAGACCTTTATCACCGGGTCCCCTGAACCTGCCGAGATATTCACCTGGAACTTCAAACTGATGTGTACACCCGGGATAACCTCATCAATGAGAACGTTCTTTATCGAAGGCGCAACCGTATTCAGCATCGATACGGCACAGCCGCCACAGGCTCCGGCCGAAATCCATACCGCCGGTATTTCCTTGATATCAGGCATCTTTCAACCTCCTTTTGGATTCTTGCACGACAGCAAATCTCTCCTATCACTTTGATATAAGATTATCAACCATAAATTTAAGGAATTGACTATTTTTGAGGCTGCTGGACCGAAGGACCTACTCTTTCCAATCTGGAACAGCATTGAGAGCAAAGTAAACCCTCTTAGTCACACGGGGCATTATACCCCGTGTTCACCCCGTCAAACAGGATTCCCATCGGGAAATTTAACGGGGCAAGCGCGGCACTCTAACAAGGTAAACGCCCTGGCAGAACACCTCAGTGGAGACAAGGCTTAACAGATAGCAATGCCTGCACCAAATCTTCCAGTATCTCCTTTTTGATGCCTGTGGGAGAAAAACAGCTCAGGATTATGGCAGGTACATTTTCGTGCCATTTCTATATTGTTCCCCTCTACACCAGCATGAAGAAGCTGTTTCAGATTCGCCTTCCACAGGTCAAAGTAGCCCTTGCCATC
>JABXJY010000182.1 GCA_013375385.1 Desulfobacterales bacterium | reverse complement strand
TATGGATACCGTGTTGTGTAAGCGATATTGTTTTTCCCCTTCTGTTTGTAAAAGAAAGGAGTGAAACCTGACTGACCAACAGCAACAGACCTTTCTCCAATATGCCCTGTTGACAGGGATCCTCGCAAGCATCGCCTGCGGGATTATCGGCCTGGTGAGTATATACGCGAAACAGCGAGAGGACACCATTATCGGTGCCGTGTGGGCTGTCGGCATGGCGGTGGGCATCCTGTTTATCTTCAAGACGCCGGGTTACAATGAAGACCTCATGAGCTATCTGTTTGGCAATATCCTCATGGTTTATTCCGTAATCTCAAATCTCTTCCTGAGGCGCTCAAACCTATCATCTACCATCTTCTGATACTCTTTCACAGCCTCATCGGTCAGGTGCCTAAACCTCCCCTGGAGACGGAGGTATCTCTCGACAGGAATAACCTCATCCGGGATGACTGTCTGCCTAAAAATCTCAGCATTTTCCACCTCAAACAGGGGGAAGATATTGGATAGAACAGCCAGCCTCATGACCTCTATGGACAGATTCTCAGGCACTCTCCAGCCCGTCGGGCAGGCGGAGAGGAGATGGATAAACCTCGTCCCCTTGATAGACCGGGCCTTCTTAAACTTGGCGATCATGTCATGGGGATAGGCAGCCGTGGCAGTGGCAAGATAGGGGATCCTGTGGGCGATCATAATCTCATCGATGTCCTTCTTTGGCTCTGATTTGGGGTCTTTAACCGGGGTTGTTGTTGTCCAGGCACCCATCGGGGTACCACCTGAGCGCTGGATACCGGTATTCATGTATGCCTCATTGTCATAGCATACATAGACGACATCATCATTTCTCTCGGCAGTAGCTGAGAGGGCCTGGATGCCGATATCAAAGGTGCCTCCATCGCCTGCCCAGCCAACAACACAGACATCATCCATGCCCCTCTTTCTGTAGGCCGCCTTGATACCAGATAAGGTAGAGCCTGTTGTCTCAAAGGCGGCCTGAAAGACAGGAACATCCAGGGCCGTCAGGGGCCAGGCGCCGGGTATAATCGTAAAGCAGCAGGCAGGAATGACCAGCACGGTTGGCTTTCCCAAACCTTTCAGTGCCAGCCCCATAGAAAGAGATGCCGCGCAGCCTGCACATGCAGAATTTCCGGAGGCCATAAACTCATCCTCAGGTATATCCTGGTTGTTAAATCTCTGATTCAGGCTATACATAGTTCACTCCTATCCATATATCCACATCATCTGGTTGATCCGCCTCACGAGTTTTCTGGTAGATCTCCTCGATGGTCTTAATACTTATGTCCCGGCCTCCAAGACCGGCGATGTAGCCATAGATAATCGGTCTTTCATCTTCCGGAAGCTCATAGAGGGCGCTTCTGATCTCCTGGGCCCATACACCTGTTGCACCGGGAGAGAAATTCCGATCAATAACCGCAACCTTTTTCTTCCCTCTGAGGGCTGCCACAAGCTCTTGCCTCGGAAAGGGACGAAGGGTCTTTATCTTTACCATGCCCACCCCTTCCCCTCTTGCCCTGAGGAAATCTATGGCATCTCTGCCGGTAGACGCCACGGTCCCGGAGACAACCATGACAACATCTGCATCATCCGATCGGTAGCCCTCCACCTGACGATAGTTCCTTCCAAAGACCCTGCCGAAGTCATCCTGGACCTCGTCAATTACCTGCTTTGCCCTCTCCATATCCCTCTGGATCTGCCACCTGAACTCCATATAGGTATCGGGCATACACAGGGAGCCAAAGGTCCTCGGGTTGTCCGGGTCGAGCCACAGATCTCCTGGATCATAGGGCGGAAGAAAATCCCTGACTGCCTCTATATCCGGGATCTCTATGGGCTCAGAGGTATGGGACAGGAAGAATGCATCGAGGATAACCATTGCTGGCAGCCTGAGGCTCTCTGCTATCTTGAATGCCATGATGGTTGTATCAAGGACCTCCTGATTGCCCTCACAGTAGAGCTGAATCCATCCAGTCTCCCTTTGAGAAACCGAGTCCGTCTGATCGCTCCAGATACTCCAGGGGGCAGCAATGGCCCGGTTGACATTGGCCAGAACAACAGGTGTTCTGGCACCAGTAGCATAGTGGAGCATTTCATGCATCAGGAATAGTCCCTGACCGCAGGTGGCAGTAAAGGTCCTGACCCCTCCCATGGATGCCCCGATACAGGCGGCCATGGCCGAGTGTTCTGACTCTACCCTGATATAATCGAGATCCGCCAGGCCTTCAGCCTGCATATCGGCCAGCTCCTCAATGATGGTTGTCTGAGGTGTTATTGGATAGGCGGCAACCACCTGCACGTCGGAGAGCATAGCCCCATAGGCTACTGCCTGGTTTCCTGTCAATACCTTTCTCATCTCACTACTCCATCAGCTTCATTGTCATTGCCCCCCGGGGGCATTCGTTGACACATATGCCACATCCTTTACAGAAGTCCATATCCGCAACATATCCATAACCATCTGGATCCCTCTTGATGGAATTTTCTGGACAGAAGATGCAGCAGTTCCCACATTCTGTGCAGGAGCCGCAGTTGAAACAGCGCCTGGCCTCAGAGATTACCTCCTCCTCGCTAAAAGGCTCTGAGACCTCCTGAAAACCCTTCAATCTCTCATCTACGGGAATCCTTTTGGTCTTCACCCCTGGCAGGCAGTCAAAGTAGAACGGGTTCATGTCTGTGTAGTCTACTACCTCTAAGCTCGGATTTCTCCTGCAGAACAGGCTGGTCCCTTTGAGCCAGGCGAGGTTGATGGTTCCGGACTCTCCCCAGGTAAACTGATCAGGGCTGTCTTTGTCGTTCTCAATACCTCTCAGAAATCGGTCAATGGCCACGGCAGCCCGCTTACCTGAACCGATGGCATGGGTGACGGTATGGGGGATATCTATGATGTCTCCGCCGGCAAAGAATCTTAAATGGGTGGTTTGACCCATGCGGTCGGCCTCAACTACCCCCCCTCTGTGAGAAGTGAAGGGAGGAAGATCACCGACCCTGGTAGCCTCTCCTATGGCTGTGATCATGCCATCGCAGTCAATATCAAAGGTCTCACCGGTAGGCACGGGTCGTCTCCGGCCAGAGTCATCCATCTCCCCCAGGGCCATCTTCTCCAGTTTGACTCCGGCAACTGTCTCCTCTCCATATATGGCTTTTGGGCTGGCAAGAAAGAGAAATCGAACTCCCTCTTCCCTGGCCATTTCAATCTCTTCCGTGTGGGCTGGCATCTCCGCCTCGCTTCTCCTGTAGACGATGGTCGCCTCTGCCCCAAGCCTGCGGGAGACCCTGGCACAGTCTATGGCGCTGTTTCCCCCGCCAATGACGGCAATTCTTTTGCCTATCTTTGGCTCTTTACCGAGATTGATATCCTCTAAGAATTCGAGGGCATTATATATCCCCTTCTTGTTGAGCCCCTCGATCCCGAGACTGGTCTCTTCCCAGGCCCCGATACCCATGAATACAGCCTCAAACTCGTTGTCAAGGGAATCCCAGGTGACATCCTTGCCTACCTTTACCGCGATCTTGAATTCGACTCCCATCTCATCGAGCCGGCTGATTTCACCATCGAGTACCTCTTTCGGCAACCGGTAGGAGGGAATACCATAGCGCATCATACCGCCCGGTTTCTGATTGGAATCAAATATGCTAACACCATTTCCCATCTTCCTCAGATGGTAGGCCGCAGTCAGGCCTGCAGGCCCGGCCCCAACGATAGCCACCCTCTCTTTCCTTTCCGGTCCGGGAACAGTTATCCTCAGGCTGTTGGCGAGACCATAGTCGCCGATGAAGCGTTCCACCATGTGGATAGATACGGCGTCATCGTGCTCTGTTCTGTTGCACCGCTCCTCACAGGTATGGAAACACACCCGGCCCATGATTGCAGGAAAGGGGTTCTCCTCCATGATCAGTCTCCACGCCTCCTCATACCTTCCCTGACCGACCAGATACATATAGCCGGTAATGTCCTCGCCTGCGGGGCACTGCTGGTTACAGGGAGAGACGCGATCAATGAACAGGGGCTGGGCAGACTTCCAGGTTCCGGTCTTGTTTACCAGGCTGGAGGTAGTGGAAACCGAGCATAGAGGAACGTGCACCTGCCTGTCAGTATATTTCATGTTTGATCCTTGTTTGAGATGATCGGCATTGGTTAGAGTTGAACAACGTCACTTACCGTTTTGTAGGCCTCTTGAGCGGCAGCGGCATTTTCGTCTGCCTTGGAGGGTACATCGCTCTTGATGGCCTCTATGAGGTTTTCCATGGTCACGATGGAAAGCACCTTTGCAACAGCACCCAAGATGGCGGTATTGACGATGGGAGACTGGGGAGTGCCGAGATGATGCTTTACCGCAATCTGTCCAGCCGGCACCGTAGCCACCTTAAAGCCCTTGAACCTATCGGCAAACTCCATCGGTTTTCTGCTGCTATTGATGATGACAATGCCATCCCTCTTGAGCCCGTCGGTAAGGGGAACCTGATCTACCAGGAGGGGATCAAGGATGACGATGTGGTCTGGCTCGTATATCTCTGTGCGTATCCTTACTGGCTTGTCATCTACCCTCAAGAAGGCGGTTACCGGGGCTCCCCTTCTCTCAGTCCCAAAGGCGGGAAAGGACTGGGAGTACTTACCATCCAGGAATAGAGAGGTAGCCAAGAGCTTTGAGGCGACCACTGTCCCCTGACCGCCCCGTCCATGAAATCGTATCTCGATCATTGGAACCCCCTTTTCTGTTACATGATGGCCTAAAGCATCTTGTTGTAAACGACTACCAGCGCCTTGCAGGGATGGCTCCCCATGGCCCGATAACCATGTAGTCTGGTGGAGTCGAAATAGAGGCTATCGTTTTCTTCAAGTATGGTGCTTTTATCTTCGATACAAAATTCAACCTTTCCTTCCATTATGTAGATGAATTCCTCCCCTTCGTGGCTAAAAAACACCATATCTTTTTTCTCCTTCAAATCGAAGGTGACAATGAAAGGCTCCATATGTTTCTTGGCCTGCTTAAAGGCCATGGCCTCGTAGGTATATCCCAGATCGAACTTTTCTCCAACGCCTCTACGGGATGAGGTAAACCGCTCTTCCCCTCTGACAACAGTGAATAATTCCCTTGTTTCCTCGACCCGAAAAAAATAGGTGATGTCAACACCCAGGAACGATGAAATCTTCAACAATGTTGAGATAGCCGGAGTGACCCGTTCATTTTCTATCTGAGAGATTAGTCCCACCGATAGTCCTACGCCTGAGGCCATTTCTTTGATAGTCAATGCCTTGTTTTTTCGTAATTCCCGAATCCTTCTTCCGATTGTCAGTGAGTAGTTCTGGTCTCTTTGCTTTGTTTCAACCATCTTATCTCTCTGCTTGGGGAGGAACTTGGAAGGGTGCTTTCTCGGATAATCGGCTCATTTCTATTGACAACCCGGGTAAAAAGGGGAGATTTTCATTTTTGTTAAAGTTTATTTCAGTATAATTAAAGTGTCAAGGGAAAAAACAGTGATCTGAGTTTTTTGAATGTTACGACTGTCGGCTTCGTAAAAAGTCTTTTCACCGGTCATTGCGAGGAGCGAAGCGGTTGCGAGGCGGAGCCGAAGCAAACCC
>JABXJY010000181.1 GCA_013375385.1 Desulfobacterales bacterium | reverse complement strand
ATTCCTTAGCAGCAACAAAAATTGTCATCGGCCATCCAGCTTGCCTTTCAGGTAAATATGCAAAGGCAGGGGAACAGGCCATTGGGGGAATAAAGGCATGTATCGATTGGGTAAACAATGTCTATGGTGGTGTTTTGGTAGGCGGGAAGAGAATTCCTCTTGAGTATAAGTACTATGATTGTGAGTCCAAGAAAGAGCCTGTAACAAGCCTTATCGCGCGGCTGATAACTGTTGATAAAGTAAACGTTGTTTTCTCTGCATATAGCTCGGGGCTCACTCTTGCCGGGGCCCCTGTGGCTGAAAGATATAACATGCTCTATATGGATCACGGCGGTGCCAGCGACCGAATCTTCCAGCAGGGATTTCAGTATATCGTGCAAACCATAGGACCCGGAAGCAAGTATCATGTGGGAACCCTTGACATGTTTGACCATTTTGACCCTCAAGCCAAAAAGGTCGCATTGGCTTATGAGGACTCAGAATTCGCCCGGATGACCATGGCTGGTGCGGAAAAGCATGCCAAGAAACTTGGGAAAAAGATCGTTTTTAAGAGGACCTATCCTAAAGGTGTGACTGATTTGACACCTTTGCTCTCGGATATGAAAGTGAGGAAGCCAGATATAGTGATTGGCGGTGGCCATTACGAGGATGGTCAGCTTTTTGCCCGACAGATGTCCGACCTGGACATAAACGTCAAGGGGTTATCACTGGTGGCATCCGCAACCTTGCCTGCCTACTACAAAGCCCTGGGCGGTCGCATAGCAGAAGGTGTGATGGGGCCCTCACACTGGGAATACGGTGTAACATTTTCCCCTGAAGGAGCCATGAAGGTCGGCCTGGATTGGATTGGCCCAAGTCAAGATGAATTCGTAAGTCTTTTCAAAAAGGCACTGCGGAAAGATATGATACCCGATTATCACGCCGCAGAGGCTGGAGCCCAGGTTTTGGCCTATGTAAGAGCTGTAGAGAATATCAATTCTGTTGACCAGGATAAACTAAGGGCTGCCCTTGGCAAACTAAAGTTCATGTCCTTCTATGGAGGGTGGGATGTTGATGACGCAACAGGGATGCAGATAGGTCACTCTATGGTAGACATGCAGTGGCAGGATGGCAAAAGGGTTATTGTCTGGCCTCTAGAGGCAGCGACGGGCAAGCTTATCTATCCGAAGCCCAAGTTCTAGTAAAGCATACCAACATATTAAAATCTCCTCCCCTAAATGAGAAGCTTATTATTAGGGGAGGAGATTTTGTATCTCAAGCTCTTACACGGCAAACGAGGAAAGCATGATCTTTACACTGTTGGCAGGAAATTTGACCCATGGGCTGCTCCTTGGTGGTGTCTATGGACTGGCTACAATGGGGTTGAGCCTGATATTCGGTGTTATCAATGTGGTTAATGTGGGACACGGTCAATTTATCATGGTTGGAGCATTTGTGACACTGACCATGTTCACCACCCTGGGCCTATCTCCAGTGGTATCTATTCCAGTAGCCCTGATTCTAGGTATGGCATTAGGATTTTTCTTCTTCTACACCGTGATGCGGAGATTAATCAGGGCCCCGGAGCTTACCTCACTTCTTGCCACCTTTGCTATGGGCATCCTTCTGGAGGAGATTGCCAAGCTTATTTTTGGCGCCGATTTCAGGGGCTATAATTGGGGTGTAGGCAGGATAACCCTGCCTATAACCACTATACCTATGAGCAAAGTCTATGCATTTATCGGCAGCATAGTTATCGCCTTATTTCTATATTTCTGGTTTAGCAAAACAAGGTTAGGAACCGCAATAAGGGCCGTTATTGAGGATAACGAAGGGGCCACGGTATGTGGGGTCAATGTAGGTTGGATCTATGCCCTGAGCTTTGCCATTGGGATTGGCTTAACCGTGATGAGCGGGGTCTTGCTTACCATGTTTATTCCGGTGGGTATTAACCCTTACATGGGCGGGGGCTATACACTGAAGGCCTTTGTCATAGCTGTTCTGGGTGGTCTTACCTCCCCGTATGGTGCCTTTTTCGCCGGGTTGATATTTGGCCTTATAGAGAATGGTGCTTACACCTTATTTGCCCTGATACCGGGAGTAGCACCTTTCCCTTTGACAGTATCTTTGGCCTTTTGGATGCTGTTTTTTCTTTTATTAGTAAAACCTACTGGACTTTTGGGGAAGTAAGTGAAGAACACTATATCTAAGTATTATCCGCTCATTCCTGTGTTTGCTGCATACCTCATTATGTTTATAATCGGCTTCTTTATGCCAGGTATGTGGCAGATGGTGGCATTGCTTGCCTTTTATTGTGCCCTGGGGCAATCCTGGAATATATTTATGGGGATGACAGGCTATGTGGATTTTGGCTATGTAACCTTCATAGCCCTAGGCACGTATGGAATGTCATTAGGGATATCGTACTTCTCTCAGTTTGAATGGCTTGGTATTGGTATCTTAGTGATAGGGCTCATTCTTGCCCTCTTCCTTGCATCTTTGTCGGCACTTCTTGAAGCCTTTATCGCCTTAAGACTCAGGGGGGCCTATTTTGCCATTGCCTGTATAGGCATAAATGAGGGACTCAGGTATTTTATAGAGGGAGCAAAAATTTGGGGCGGCTCTGAAGGTATGATATTCTTCGGGGCGCTAATGCAGGCCTTTGGAAAGGAGACAGTTAACCAATTGACCACATTCTGGGCCGATTTTTCAGTCTTTATTATAGCTGCCTTAGCTGCCTTTTTGAATATGCATTATATGAGGAGCAAAATTGGCTATGCCTTGACTGCAGTAAGAGAAGATGAGGATGCAGCCAAGGTCATGGGCATCAACACAACCAAGTACAAAACAATTGCCTTTTTAACCAGTGGCTTACTCGGGGCCGGTGTTGGGGCTATGGCCTGGGGGTTGAAGCTCGGCCATGTATACCCGGGCGATGTGTTTGTAATACATTACACAGTGGAGTGCATAGTAGTGGTTCTGCTTGGCGGCGCAGGCACCCTCTTGGGACCAGTAATAGGGGGACTTATCTATGGACTATCTAAATATTGGCTTGCGGTCATCATGCCAGGATTTCAACTCCTCATATTCGCGCCCATCATTATTATCATCATTGTGGCAGCACCAGAAGGGGTTGTAGGCCTACTGAAGAGGAGATTAAAGGGCACACAACTGGAAATGTTTATCGAATAGGTAATACTCATGCCGTTATTAAAGCTTGAGAATGTAACAAAACGCTTTGGGGGTTTGGTAGCAGTAGATAAGGTAAGCCTTGAAATCCAAGCAGGCGAGTTGATCGGAATAGTGGGCCCCAACGGGAGCGGGAAAACCACCCTTTTTAACGTTATCAACGGAGTTTATCCCCCAGAAGAAGGAAAGGTCTTCTTTGACGGAAAAAATATCACCCGATTGCCTGCATACAAAAGGGCACCCCTTGGGCTGGGGAGAACCTTTCAGATTCCCAGACCTTTTGGCTCGGCAAGTGTGAGGGAAAATGTAGCGATTGGCGCCATGTTTGGCACATTGGCAGATAAAGTCAGCGTGGATGACTCCCTGGAGATTGCCGACCGGTATATTGAGCTTGTTGGCCTTGAGCCTCATAAAGACAAAGAAGCTGGAACCCTAACCCCGGTTGAAAAAAAGATGATGGAGATTGCCAGGGCCCTGGCAATGAGACCAAAGCTCCTGCTGATGGATGAGGCTATGGCAGGCATGAATCCCAAGGATATTGACGATATGGTTAAGTTCCTCAAAAGGATAAAAGATGAAGAAAATATAGCCATAGTGTCTATGGTCGAGCACATCATGAGGGCAGTTGCTGGATTGGCCGAGAGAGTAATGGTAATGAATCAAGGCGCGAAACTAATCGATGCCAAAACAGAAGAAGCCTTGACTGATCCAAGAGTGGTTGAGGTTTATTTGGGGCATCCTACGGATAAATCCAAATGGCGATCTGAAGTTTGGAAAGAAGGGAAAGATTGGGATGAATAGCATGTTAAGCGTCGAGAATCTAGAATCTGGCTATGGACCAATGCAGGTATTGTGGAAACCAAGCCTGGAGGTCAAGAAAGGTTCCATAACATCTCTACTTGGCCCCAATGGGGTTGGAAAATCAACTCTCCTTTTGACTGTGTTGGGTTCTGTAGAGCCTTGGGGCGGGAAAATTATGTATGAAGATGAAGAGGTCACCTATCTTCCAACCCATAAAAAAGTTGACTTGGGCCTCACCCTGGCTCCGGAGGGAAAGCATCTATTTGGCGGCATGAATGTCCATGAGAATTTAATAATGGGGGCCTATCGCAAGGAGGCCGGTCAAAACATAAATGATTCCCTTGAGCTTGTTTATTCTTTATTCCCTATTCTAAAGGAAAGAGATAGGCAAGGAGCCGGCACATTGAGTGGAGGGCAGCAGCAGATGCTGACTATAGCCCGGGCACTGATGACAAAGCCGAAACTTATGATGCTTGATGAGCCGAGTCAGGGATTGGCACCAATACTTGTAGGAGAAGTTTTTGAGACGATTGAAAAATTACAAGCTGAAGTAGGCTTAACAATACTCTTAGTGGAGCAAAACGTTGAGGCCTCACTCAATGCCGCAGACTATGTTTACATCATGCATGAAGGCCAGATAAAAGCCGAAGGAACTGCGGATGAAATAAAAGGTTCATCTGATATAAGAGAGGTCTATCTTGGGATTTAGTCTTACTGCCCCTTCCATAAAACCGGGTGAACAAAAAGTGGCTGGTAAAACTCAACAAAGTATGAAACTTAAAATGGCAAATGGGGCAACAATTACTACAATTATCGATAACTATGTTGACGTACTTCTGCCTTCCAGTGACAGGGTGAAGAGGGCTCCTGTTGTCAGAAGAAATGTACGAATGCCCCCTGTCCTGGCCGAACATGGCTTTAGTGTTTTGTTAGAGGTGTTCGCGAATTCAGAACCCCATACCATCCTTATGGATTTCGGTATTTCCAGAATAGGTGTTCCCTACAACCTAAAGGTTCTTGAGATAGATTTAGATAAGATCGAGGCCTTTGTGATTTCCCACGGGCATCATGATCACGTTGGGGCTATCGTCGAAGTGTTGAGCCCGTTGTCAAGAAAACCTCGCCCCGTTGTTGTTCATCCTGACGCCTTTATAAGTACTCGTTTTCGCACGTTACCCGACGGAAAAAAGGTTCCCATTCCCGGTCTCAAAAAGGGTATAATTGAGGAAACCGAAAATGAGGTGATTGACGGGCGGTCTCCTGTCTTGCTTGCTTCTGATTATGTCCTGGCTCTGGGCGAAATCCCTCGGATTACTGATTTCGAAAAAGGAATGCCCACAGCCTATTATGAGCAAGGCGGGGAGAATCATAAAGATCTCATCATGGATGATAAAGGCATTGCCTTGGATATCAAAAATAAGGGACTCGTAGTTATCAGCGGGTGTGCTCATGCGGGGATAATAAATACGGTTCGGCATGCTCAGAAGATCGCCGGTGTAGAAAAGATATTCTGTATCATGGGTGGCTTTCACTTAACCGGTCCTGATGGTGAGCATGTTACAAAAAGGACCATTGAAGAAATGAAAAAATTTAATCCTGAGATAATTGTACCTTGTCACTGTACAGGGTTCACAGCCATACATGAATTCGAGAAGGCCTTTC
>JABXJY010000180.1 GCA_013375385.1 Desulfobacterales bacterium | reverse complement strand
CTGATTGAACCTATCCCTTTAACCTAGTAAGTGAGAATTAAGAATAGTGCTTTTACTGTGTAAGAGTACTCCTGGTAATCAAAGGATTAAGGCAGTACAAGACATTTTATAAATAAAATAGGAGGTCTGTGATGGGAAAGTTTGATGCTATCTATGATGATTATATGAAGCGACGGAAGGCCGTTCTTGACATGGGAGGTGAAAAGGCACTGGCGAAGCGCAAGGAAAAAGGACAGACGAATGCCAGAGAGCGCATTGACATGCTCGTCGATCCGGGGACCTTTGTGGAAGTAGGGCCCTTTATGAAGCATAGACAAACAGAGTTTGGCATGGCCGAGAGGTTTATACCTGCAGAGGGTGTGGTCACCGGGTATGGAAAGGTGAATGGTAGGTATGTGGTCATTACGTCGGAAGACTTCACGGCAATGGCCGGCACCTTTGGTGAATATCACGGCAAGAAGTTTGTGTGGGCATGCGATTTTGCCAAGGAAAAAGGATGGCCTTTTGTCGGGATCAACGACTCCGGTGGTGCACGTCTTCAGGAGGGAATGGATACCCTGGAGTCCTATGGGTGGACCTTCCGCTCGCAGATCCTCGCATCGGGGATCGTACCCCAGCTCGCCCTGCTCCTTGGTCCGTGCCTGGGAGGTCAGGCCTACCATCCCATAATGAATGATTTCCTCATCCAGAGTAAGACAACGGGTTTCATGGGAATCGCCGGACCTGCCTTTGTAAAGGCCCAGACAGGGGAGGAGATATCCTTAGAAAAACTGGCAGGCTGGGAGGCCCATGCCATGAAGTCAGGAAATGCTCATGTGGTGGGGGAAGATGAGAAGGAGTGCATCGAGTTGACAAAGAGGCTTCTGTCCTACCTCCCCTCCAACAATGAGGAGAATCCACCCAGGATGGAATCAACCGATGATCCTGAAAGGGAGATTCCGGAACTCGATGAATTTCTCCCGGAGGCAACCCTCAGCGTCCCCTATAATATGTACCCGTTAATTGAGAAGGTGGTGGATGAAGGAACCTTCTACGAGATCCACAGATATTTCGCCCGAAATCTCATCGTAGGGTTTGCGAGGTTCAATGGCCGGTCGGCAGGGATCGTGGCGAATCAACCCACGTGGAAGGCAGGGGGGTTGGACGTAGACGCATCGGACAAGCTTGCGAGATTCGTCCGTTTCTGTGACCTATTCAATATACCCCTTGTAACCTTCGTGGACTGTCCTGGTTTCTGGATTGGCTCAGAGCAGGAGTGGAAGGGAATCCTGCGCCACGGAGCAAAGACCCTCTTTGCATGGGCAGATGCCACCGTACCCCTCATCTCTATCATCGTCGGAAAGTCTTACGCAGGCGCCCATTATGCCATGCTTGACAAGAGTATAGGGGCTGATCTTGTCTTTGCCTGGCCTACGGCCAAGGTAAATATTGTAGGCGCTGATACCGCGGCAAGTGTCATATTCGCCAGGGAAATAAAACAGGCGGATGATCCCGAGGAGACCGCAAAACAGCGGATCGAGGAATATCGGAGGAAGTATGAACATGCCTATCAGCCTGCAGAACGGGGGTACGTAGACGATGTCATCATGCCCCACGATACGAGAAAGTACGTCTGCCACGCCCTCGAGATCTTAGAGAACAAGCAGGTGGCCAGACCCTGGAGGAAGTATTCCAATATCTGCCTGTAGGCTATCCCTCTTTTGCCGCCCTGACCATGGCCTCAATGTTTTCCGGAGGCGTCATAGCAGGGACGCTACAGCCGGAGGATAAGATCAGGCTGCCTGACATCCCTGCCTTGTTGATACTCTCCCCGGACTCTTCTTCAAACTCCGGGGGTTTCTCAAAGGGGAGCGTATAGCCTGGACCGCCCCGGTATAGCGGGATTGAGTTTGAATCTTTCTATTTTATATCCTCACTTCCTCTCTTTTCTTATTTCATATCAGCCTTCCCTAAAATTGCCATATAAGAACGCCAGCCAAAACTCAATCTCCCATCCTTCTTCACCCTTGTTAATAGAACTGATCTCTACACATAGTTAAAGATCTTGCGCACATCTTTTTTCTTCTCCAGGTTGAAAATAAGATCTGCAATAATCTCACTGTTTTCAACCAGGCATGATTTACCAGAGTACTCAAGGCAAGCCTTGAATTTATGTGCGCACTCATCAAGGCTCATAGGCTTCAAAGGGCTCCCCTTGAGGGTATCTACCCTAAAGGAAAAGGCTTCTCCATTGAGCATCCTGACCGTCATGTTTGAAGAAGAGATGTCACTAGAGGGAATTTCTGAATTTATCACCACCTTGACCCTCTCGGCCAGTTCCAATACAGAGGAATCCTTTTTAATGGTATCTGAGATAAAATCAGTAAGGAAAACCTTCCCTCTCGTCAATGCCACGGCTCCTGTATAGGGGATGCTGAACTGGGCGTCAACCTGGGGACTTGCCCTGACCTTAAAAGGGCCCCAACCATGTCAGAAGCCATCTTGGATACATGCACTGAGACCTCGTCAATCCTTTCTGGTTCTATATGGTGAGTGCTATATAGTTCCAGGGCGGCATCTATGGAGCCGTGGGTAATGCGACAGCAGGGATATGGCTTGATACTGAGATCCATGACAGCAAAGTGATCGCCAAGGTTTTCGGTCACCCTTTCAGGCTTGACTTTACCCCTTTCATACAGGTTAAAGAACCCATAGTCACCCTCGAAGATATTGGTGGCACCTGTAACACCCCTGCATCCCAGGGCAGCACTCAGAACTCCGCTCCTTGCAGAAAAACCAGGCTGCATCCTCTTTACCAGGCCTCCGTCAACAAGGCACTGGGCGTTACCGGCAGTCTGGCTGTATACAATACCGAGGGCACTTTCTATCTCCTGCTCGCCCCCATCCAGGATCTTGGCTGCAGCTGCCGCTGCACCAAAGGAACCACAGGTTGCTGTCCGTATCCATGAAAGAGGGCTCAATATTGCCGAGGTAATCCTACAGGTTATATCAACTCCCAAGGCAACAGCGGTAATCAACTCCTTTCCGCCTACCTTGCTCTTGGCTTCAGCTAGTGCAAGGGCAGCAGGGAGGGAAGAGACGTGGGCATGCATGGCGGAGCTGTCGAGGGTATCGTCGAAGTCGAGGGCATGCATTAACACACTGTTGGCAAAGGCAGCCTCAGGGGGTGAAACCTTATCACCGTAATAGATGATGGTGGAGCCGCTTCTATTTGGGAACCAAGTCTTTACCAGATCCACCACCTCTCTACACCCCGGCTGCCTGACCCCTGCCAAGCCGACGCCTATGGTGTCAAGGATAAACTTCTTTGTCTCGTCAACAACCTCTTGAGGGAGTCTGTCATAGGTTATCTCTGAAACATAGGTAACCAATCTTTCAGTTATGGCATCCATACACCACCTCAATAAAAAAGACTAATTCTCCTTCACGGTAACCGTGATAGATTCACTCTTTTCATATCTTTCTTTTTTCTATCTCCTGTAGGAGGATCTCTATTCAGTCCCAGAGGAGGGGTGTGCAAAGGAAAGAAAGGTCCGGTCTATATGTTATGCGACTCCCATTCGCTGCGGCAAAAAGGTTATGATCTGAGGGAAGGCGATCAATACCCCCACCGTAAGGATATCCATAGCTACAAAGGGAATAATACCCCGAAAAATATCCTCAAGCGAGATGTCAGTAGCCACACTGTTAACGATGTAGCAGTTTAATCCCACGGGAGGCGTTATCAGGCATATCTCGCACATCTTTACCACGATGATCCCGAACCAAATAGGATGATACCCCAAGGCCACAACCGCTGGAAAGACAATGGGCAGTGTCAGCATCATCATTCCGATAGCATCCAGGAACATACCCAAAAATACATAGATGGCCAGGATCAGAAGGAGAATTACCACGGGTGGTACGGGCAGCCCAACGACAAATTCGGCAAAGGTAGTTGGAAGGCCTGTGAGGGCCAAAAAACGGACAAAGATAAGAACCCCAACAATGATAGAAAAGATCATGATGGTGGTACGCCCTGTCTCCAAAAGAGATTCTTTCAACCTCTCTACGGTTAACCGACGCATCCCCAGGGCCATGAGGAAGGCCGAAAACGCGGCGGCACCGCCTGCCTCGGTCGGGGTAAAAACGCCGGAATAGATGCCCCCAATAATCAGGAAGATCAGGAGCAACACCCCCCAGGTGCCTTTTAAGGCATAGAACCTTTCTTTCCAGGAAGCCTTTGGTTGAACTGCACCCAGTTCCGGACTGATTCTAACCCTTGTATAGATCATCCCGGCATAGATGGCTGCCGAGACAATACCCGGTATAAAGCCGCCGATAAGCAGGGCCCCGATGGACTCTTCGGTGATAATCCCGTAAATTACGAGGATAACGCTCGGTGGTATGAGCGAGGCAAGCGTTCCACTTGCAGCCACCACACCTGCCGCCAACCTGGGATGGTAACCATATTTTCTCATCTCAGGAATGGCCACCCTGCTCATGATGGCAGCAGAGGCGGTGCTTGCCCCTGTGCAGGCAGCAAAACCGGCACAGCCAAACACGGTCGCTATGGCCAATCCCCCAGGGAGGTGGCCGACCCACTGTCGGGCCGTAAAGAAGATGTCATCGGTCAGGCCTGCATAAAAGGCATAGTATCCCATGATGATGAAAAGAGGGATCACACTGAGAGAATAGTGGGCCACGATTCCATGAGGAAGAAACCCAACCACTTTTCCTGCCACTCCAAAATTTTTCATTACCCATATTCCCGTGAATCCCACCAGGGCTGTGGCAAAGGCTATCCGCATACCCAGAACCACCAGCACAAAAATGCCTGCCAAACCGAATAAACCCATTATCAGTGGGTCCATCATAGCCCCCTATCCTTAGTCCAGGTCTCTCATCTCAACGCCGGCCATGGCCTGAGATACATGTTGAATAAGCTCGATAACAAACCGTATGCAGAGAAAAAGGCTGCCTAAGGGTATGGCAAATTTAGATGGCCAGGTAGGCCAATAAATATAAGCAGTAGTGTCGCCCACCTGAAAGGAAAATAACGCAAATTTAAAGGTATAAACGAGGATAAAGAGGTAGACGAACAGGGAGAGAGTAACAGTAATGGCCTCTGCAATATGGTAGGCCCGGCCCTTCAATATGCGGGTTACAAAAAGCTCCATCCTCACATGCCCACCAACCCTCTCTGTATAGGCAATACCAAAAAATACAACCCCTGCCATGATCAATTCCACAATCTCCACATGCCCGGGAATGGGCCTATTGAAAAGATACCGACCCAAAATTTCCGTGGTGGCAAAAAACATGAGAAACATAATGATGAATACAGAGGCCAGGTTCAACCAGTCCTCTATATGTCTCAGGTTTCCTTCTATAACACGAAGGAGAAAGAATCTCTTCCAGACAGGGCTCTGGACATTACTCAACCGTGCATCTTCTTCCATGAAGTTTCTACCTCTTAGGATCTCAAAAAGATTTTGATACTAGTGGGCAAATTGCTGGGGGGAAATGTGCATTTCCCCCCAGCGAAAGCTTTGAGTATAGAAAAGGCTTAATTGCCGGTAATTTCCTTTCTCTTTTTCAGGTAGTAGTTCAAAACCTCTCTTCCGGGCAGCCCTTGTTTCTCCCTTGCCTGTACCCATCTTTCATAGAATGCCTCAGCCTTTGCTACTATCTTATTCCGTTCTGAGGC
>JABXJY010000179.1 GCA_013375385.1 Desulfobacterales bacterium | reverse complement strand
TTTTCAAATCATAACTATCCTCTTCTGTGAAAAAAGAATTGACAGAAATACCACAACGTGGTATATTCCCTGAGTCGTGTTGAAACGGCCCATGGAATAGTTGAATCAGGTACAGCTAGTGTATCCTTTTCCTCCCTTCTGTCGTCTATAGGGTTAAAAAGGAGGTGATATAGATGTTCGGATCAGAGTTTTTCGATTTTTCCCTCTGGTGGATATTCCCCCTTGTCATGATAGCCCTGTGTTTCTTCATGATGCGGGGCCGGAAGGGCTCGATCATGTGCGGGTTTGGTTCCCGCAACGCAGAGAGCGACCGCATAAGCGCTTCAGATTCGGCAAGGGACATACTGGATAAACGGTATGCCCTCGGCGAGATAAGCAAGGAGGAGTACGAAGAGAAAAAGAGCGGCTTAAGACGGCACAACTGATTTTTCTATGAGACGAGGACAGCTTTAAAATCACTAAAATTAAAGGAGGCATGAAATGCACTCACGAGAAAAGGGACACAAAGGATATAAGGCCAAATGCTCCGGGTTCGGGTCTGGCTTTAAAGGCTTTCAGGAGATGTGTGAGATGATGAGTGAATGGTGTGGAGACAAAATCACGGTCACTGACTGCTGTTCCAAAATGGGAAAAACATGTGATGAGATGTTCGGCAGGTCAAAAGCAGAGAATGATAGACCCTCGCAAAACTCGAAATAGATGGTGGGAAATGCAGGCATTCAGTCTGGATCATATATCTGCCTCCATGTTACCGCTTGACTTCATGGCTGTGGGCAACGCGGCGTTTGGCTTTCCACGGCAGGGATGTGTCGAATAAAAAAGGGAATAGGTGACACATTCTAAGCAGACTTTCTAAACTGGAACCGATTCAGCCAGATACAGGCAGGATTGCCTCTCCTGCCGACTCTCTAGCTTGCACATGTGATTGAGCTGGCGATTCTGCCTGAGGTTTGTCCCCTTTAAGATCATCCCATTTTGGTGATCTTCTTCAAAAAGTGAGCCTTTTGGAGGGAAAAATGAAATGCCCAAACTGTCAGCATGAGAATCCGGAAGATTCCATCTTCTGCAATGAATGCGGAAAGAAACTGGAACTCGTATGCCCGGAATGTGGAAAAGCAAACCAGCCGGGCAGCAAATTTTGCAATAAATGCGGTCAAGATTTAACCAAACCAACACAGGCCCCTCCCGTTGACTACTCCAGGCCCCACTCCTATACCCCCAAGCACTTGGCTGATAAAATCCTCACCACCCGAAGCTCTATTGAAGGGGAGCGGATGACCTTTCGAACAATCTGCTAAAGAGATTATCTCACCCAGCGATGTCCTCCTGAAACTGGATACCCTCCCTCTGAAAGTCTTTCTATAATCTTCTCAACGCTGGTTTTCTCACCATCAAAGGTTACCGTTGCCGTAGAGGTCGCAGCGTTTAGATCGTATTTCAATACCCCCTCAATATCTGCTAGGATAGACCTTATCCAACCTTGTGGGTCACCTCAGCCATCACCAGGAAGATTAGGGATCGTTAATCCAACCGTTGTTCCAGCTGCTGCCGTCCCAGCACGGTCGACGGCAAACAGCAGGAGAAGACTTGCGATTATAAAAAATAGAGCGATGTTCCTATATTTCATGGCACCCTCCCCTTTTTGATTGAAAACTATTCTTATAATATGATCACACCCTTTTAGAACGCGTAAAGATCTGCATCAAAGACCCCACTCGTTCATATCTTTATTAAAAAGAATACCACCTTGTGGTATATGTGACAACAAAAATCCTCTTGTTTTCTCTAGACAAGAAAACGAATTTATACTAAACGACCAAGTTAATTCGCAAAGATACTAAGGAGAGCACTATATTGTTTACATTTCTGAGGGTCATGGGAGTTTTCTTTCATTCCGAGCCTCTCCCGCCTATCACTTCACTTCAGAAGAGCCCCATAACCCTCGTGCTTCTTGGCATGCCATGTAAACAATTTGATGCTCCGAGTAGTATCTAGCCCTGGTTGGAATGGCATCGGAACCCTGGTGGCGGTCTTGCTTGCCCCCAGATTACTTCAGATCCATGCCTACCCGATCTTATCGCTGATTCCCTGGGCAGTTCTGATGGCTGTGGTGTTCAGCGTGTTGAGCAGCATGATCCCCTCATGGCGGGCATCGAGAATGGATCCTGGCGAGATCCTTCAGGAGACATGAGGCAGCTGTTCTCACGGCTCTCGTATCTTGAGGAATACGGCATAGTTGACTTTTGTTCAACCTTGAAATATGATTCCCTGAATGGTTGGTACCCTTTGAGCAAATTTTTTTGATAGTGGTCCTCAGAGAAGATCCTAGGATCGGTCGAGTGATCTTGGAAAGCTTGAGGGATCGGCCCCCCTTCTTGAGGATGCTGGCCCCTGTCTAGTGTATTACAAGTGAGCAAGGGACGAGATAAGGAATGAGTGTAAGGATAAATATCCACCAGACTCTGCGCCACCTTACCAATGGTCAGGCGATGGCTGAAGTTAATGGTACTACGGTTGGGGAGTGCCTCAATGAGTTAGTTCAACAGTTTCCCGGGATGGAGACGAGGCTCTTTGATAAGAAGGGTAAATTGCTCAACTATGTTGACATCTATGTTAACCTGCAAAGCTCCTACCCCGAGGAGCTGGCCAAGCCGGTTAAGGACGGGGATGAGCTTTCTATAACCCTCATGATTGCCGGGGGATAAGGTCGGGGAGGATAGAGGAATGAAAAAGGTTTTGACAAGCCTTGAGGAGGCGGCCAAGTTCGTCAAGGATGGCGATCTGGTGACCACTGGCGGGGCCACCTTCCACCGGGCCCCAATGGAGTTGGTGCGGGAGTTAGTGCGCCAGGGAAAGAAGAACCTGAACCTGGTAGACCGAGAGCCGGCTTTGGACTTTGATCTCCTGATCGGTGCTGGCTGCGTGGCCAAGATTCGCGCCGGGATGCTGGCCTTTGAGGTATTTGGCCTTGCGCCCAATTTTCGCAAGAAGTCTGAAGCGGGTGAAATCATCACCAAAGAAGGGGCCTGTCAGCCGATCATCGCCGGGTTCCGTGCAGCGGCCATGGGCTTGCCCTCCCTCCCTGTGAAGGGGATGCTCGGCTCTGACCTCCTTGAAATCAGTGAGGTGATCGGTGGTTACAAGCAAGTAGAGGACCCCTTTACCGGTGAGAAGATGATAGCGGTCAGGGCCATTGAGCCGGATGTGGCGGTAATCCATGTGCAGAAAGCCGACGAATACGGGAATATCAGGATCGAGGGTCCGGTTTACGAGGATGTGATCAAGGCTAAAGCCGCTAAGGTGGTGGTGGTGACGGCAGAAGAGCTGATTCCCACGAGCGAGTTTCGGAAGATGCCTGAGGCCACAACCCTGCCACATTTTATTGTGGATGCAGTGGTGGAGTCGCAGAAAGGGGCATACCCATGCTCTTGCTTCAACTATTATGATGCGGACTATGATCACATCAAGGACTACCTTAAGGCTGCAGCCGAGGATCAATTCAAGGAATACCTGAACAACTATGTCTACGGGAGGAAGACCGATGAATGACACGGTTGATGTACCAGGTCTGATGATATATGCCATGGCCTCGGAGATTAAGAATTTTGATACCGTCCTGCATGGTGTCTCTTCTCCTTTGCCTGTTCTGGCCATGAGTGTAGCCCGAAACACTCACGCCCCAGACATGGGCTACATCTCAGGAGCGGAGGGAGTTGATCCAGTGGTAGACAGGATCTACCCCTCATCTTTTGATACCCGCCAGAACAGGAATGCGGTTGCCTACTTCGGCCTTCACGAGGCATTTGATCTGGCACAGCGGGGAGAGCTGGACGTGATGTTCCTGGGAGCTGCCCAGATCGATCGTTATGGAAATACGAACCTCAGTGTCATCGGGGACATTGATCGGCCTAAGATTCAGCTTCCTGGTGGGGCAGCATCGGCCTTTCTGATGCCCATCACCCCGAAGGTGGTGATCTGGATTACTCGCCACTCCAATAGAGTCTTTGTAGACAAGGTTGATTTTGTGACCGGCCAGGGCTACAACAATCGCTCCGAAGAGTATAAGAAAAACGAGGTGGTGGTCGTATCCAACCTTGGGGTTATGAATTTCAAGAACCCGGACCGGGCGATGCAGATCCAGTCCTATCATCCGGGCCATACCGTTGATGAGATCAAGGAGAAGACCGGTTTCGATGTCCGGGTGGTCCCCGATGTGGCTGAAACACCGGTTCCTGGTCCAGAAGTCATCGATTTTATTAATAATATAGACCCAGATGGTGTCCGTTGGACAGAGTTCCGTTGAGGAAAGTAATCAAAATGTTACAGAAAGGGTAGGCCTAAAAGATATCGCAGACCTTTTTGGAGGCACCTATGGACAGTAAAGAATTCACGTACATCCGCAAGATACTGAACAAGACCCAGAAGGAACTGGCCGAAATACTGGGCACATCTATCAAGGCTGTCCATAGCTACGAGCAGGGATGGCGAAAGGTGCCGGGCTATGTGGAACGGCAGGTCCTTTTCTTGGTCTCTATGAAACAAAAGGCCAACAAAGGGCATAAGTCGTGCTGGGCCATAATGAAGTGTCCTCCCGAACGCAAGAAAAGGTGCCCGGCGTGGGAATTTCAAGCCGGCCATCTGTGCTGGTTTATCAACGGGACCATCTGTGAAGGAGCCGTGCAAAGGGATTGGAATGAAAAGATGCGGATATGCAGGAATTGCGACGTACTTCAGCCATTGCTGAATCCTGAAGCCAGTCATTCACTGTGAAAAGATGAGCCGCGTTGAGCCTTAGAACACAAAGCTATCTCTCATCTCAATTCCCCATAGCCTGATACGGGGGATGCTGTCTACTCAAGACTGCCATCAACAATTGGCAGAGGACCCCGGGCGTAAGCCCGGGGGTGAATGCCTTAATGAGCTCGACCTTGATGTCTTTTCTTCCGTTCCAAGGCTTCCAGCCTGGTCTTTTCAACGACTTATCTGCGGGGGAGTTTTGCCCCCTCCGCATTCCCCCGACAAGTCGGGGGCTGCGGTTTCCCCCACTGATAAGTCGTGAAAAGGACGGCGGCCTCTCACCAGTCACTCAGAAAAGACATCAAGGCCGCGCTTTACCTCAAAGTGTCACGCGCGTAAGCCCGTGGGTATCTACTCTATTTTTGCCCTGTAAAGGAGAAGGCTATTGGATACGACCGTTATGCTGCTCATGGCCATGGCCAGTGCCGCCAGGATGGGGTGAAGTTGTCTTAAGAATCCCGGAAGAAATTCAAAAGGATAGAGAACCCCTGCCGCCACAGGGATGAGCATAACGTTGTAGAAGAAAGCCCAGAAAAGGTTCTGCTTAACGGTTCTCATGGTGGCCCTGCTGAGCTGAATCGCCCTGGAGACCCCGGTCAGGTTTCCGCTAGCCAGGATCACATCGGCTGTCTCTATGGCCACGTCCGTCCCTGTCCCGATGGCCAGGCCCACATCGGCCTGGGCCAAGGCAGGGGCGTCATTGATGCCGTCACCCACCATCCCCACCTTCTCACCTTTCGCCTGGAGTTCTTTGATTTTTGATGATTTCTCCTCCGGCCGGACCTCTGCAACCACCTCATCGATATTTACCTCTGACGCAATTGCCCTGGCGGTCTGGGTATTATCCCCGGTAAGCAGGACCACCTTTAAGTGTGCCTCATGAAGGTTACTAATTGCATCGTGGGATTCGGGCTTTAT
>JABXJY010000178.1 GCA_013375385.1 Desulfobacterales bacterium | reverse complement strand
TGGGAGATAGAGGGGACCTATTGCAAGTGGAACGAATGGGGGGCCAACGGAAGGGATACCTCAATCTGCCTGAAATGCGAGGTGTACCTCACGTGGGGTGAGGGCAAGCCCATCGAGCTAAGGCTTGTAGGACAGGGGATGAAGTTAATCCTTGAATGAGAATACATACTCGTAGATTTAGATTTGCCATCTCGTTAGGTAAAAGCAGCAGTCAGGAAAGGCCTTAGATGCCAATTGTAACTACCCTCAAAGCCGATTTCTATTCTTCTGTCCAGAACATGATTCATGAAAATGAAGTCTACGGCGTTAAGCGAAAGACCCCAAGCTTTGCCTTTGATAAGTTATGTGCTACCCAAGAGCTATGCCTGGACTATGACATTACTGTGCTGCCTCCTAATCAATACCTCCTTCCTCCTACGGATCCTTTGATCACATTTAACCTGTCTCCGGAAGTAAGCATCCGGAGCAAGGTTGAGTCCCGCGCGACTATCATCCTCGGCATTCACGCCTATGACCTCCATGCCATCAAGCTTTTGGATGCCGTATTCACAGGCAACCTGGTAGATGTGAACTATCAGGCTAGGCGGAGTGCCACGGCGATAATTGGTGTAGACTGCCTCAACCCTTGGCTATATAGCTTTGCCGCCAGCATGGGGACAGCTCTACCACCAAGTATCTTTGATCTATGGCTCACAGACCTGGGAGGTGAATATTTGATTGAGGTAGGCTCAAGCCGCGGTCAGGACCTGAGCAAGAGGTACCTCAAGACAAAAAGTGCTCGCAAGGTGCAGATAAGGCAGAGAGACAAGTTCCGGCAGGACTCGCTAAACAGATATCAACTTTCCCTAGATAGGTCAGCACAGGAGATACCGGAGATTTTGGATAAAGCGTGGAAGAACCCGTTGTGGGAAGAGCTGGGGGAAAAGTGCTTTTCCTGCGGTTCATGTACCATGGTCTGCCCGACCTGTGTCTGCTTTGATGTGCGGGACAAAATAACGCTGAACCTGAAACGGGGAGAACGGTACCGGCTCGGGGATAGCTGCATGTTTGATGCCTTCGATAAGGTAGCCAGCGGTGAAAACTTCAGACCCACCGGCACGGACAGACTTAGGCACCGACTCTATCGCAAAGGCAAATATATGCTGGAGCGCTGGGGAGAGCTTGGATGTGTCGGTTGTGGTCGGTGCGTGCATGCCTGCCTCGTTGATATCGCGAGCCCCGTATATGCGTATAACCGTCTGGTCAAGGAGGCAACACAATGGCCATCAGCATGAAACTAGAAAGTTCCCTCTATCTACCGAAGCTGGCGGAGGTTATCAAAGTTGAGCCTCTCGCTGAAAAAGAAAAACTTTTCCGGCTCCGATTAAGGGATGGCAATCGACTGGACCATACACCAGGCCAGTTCGTGGAGGTGTCTGTCTTGGGTATAGGAGAAGCGCCTATCTCCATGTCGTCATCGCCTACCCGGGATGAATCCTTTGAGCTTGGGATAAGAGTTGTGGGAAATGTGACTCGAGCACTGCACCGGCTTCAGCCAGGCGACACCGTGGGGATCAGGGGCCCCTTTGGCAACGGATTCCCCGTATCTGAGTTGGAAGGAAGGGATCTGCTCTTCGTGGCCGGAGGCATTGGGCTCTGCCCGCTCCGCTCCATGATCCGGTATGCTATAGACAAGCGTGAGCAGTTCGGCAGAATCATTCTCATGTACGGCTGTCGTGAGCCAGCTGAGCAACTTTTTCGCGGAGAGCTTGTTGAATGGAGACAGCGTCAGGACATTGAGATTCTAGAGTCGGTAGACCGCTGCCCCCTCGATGCAGCGTGGGAAGGAAGCGTGGGTGTAATCACCACACTCTTTCCCCAACTAAACATAGACCGTCACCGGACGACTGCTCTGGTGGTCGGGCCACCGATTATGTATCGGTACGTGGTAGCAGAGTGCCTCAAGAAGGGTATAGGGAAGGATCAGATACTGCTCTCCCTGGAACGCCGTATGAAATGTGGTATGGGCTTCTGCGGCCATTGTCAAATCAACAATGTATATGTTTGCCTCGATGGACCTGTTTTTAGGTATGAGGAACTCACTAAACTTAAGGAGACGGAGGTATGAGGCCAAAGGTCGGCGTCTTTGATTTTACCTGCTGTCAAGGGTGTGAGCTGCAAATACTCAACTGCGAGGAAGAGATGCCTGACCTGATAGCCGCCTTGGATATTGTAGCCTTCAGGGAGGCCATGACGGAGCGGGGTAATTACTACGATATAGCCTTCATTGATGGTGCTTGCTCAAGGGAGTCAGAGATAGTTAGCCTGAAGGAGATCAGAAAAAGGGCAAAGATCGTGATACCCATTGGTGCCTGTGCCTGTCTCGGCGGAGTCAATTGCTTGAAGAACGCCTACCCGATGGATGAAGTGCTTAAGGCGGAATACGGTGAGGCGGCTTCCTACTACGATACCATCCCGGCACGGCCCATAAGCGCGGTGATACCCGTTGATTTCTTCATGCCTGGCTGCCCCATCGTGAAAGAGGAATTCATACGAGTGGTGCAAGAGCTCTTGGCCGGCAGGGATCCCTATCAGCCGAATGATCCCGTATGTGCGGAATGCAAGGCTGGGGGGAACGTCTGCGTCTTCGACAAGGGCATGACCTGCCTCGGCCCGGTAACAAGGGGTGGCTGTAAGGCTACCTGCGTGACTGGAGGCGCCGTCTGTTGGGGGTGCCGGGGTCTCATCGATGAGCCCAATATACATGCTGAGAAGGAGATCTTAGAGAGTGCTGGGCTCTCCATGGAAGATATCACTAAGAGGTTTAACCTCTTTAACGTCTGTCAAGAGGGCGTGTGGAAGTGAGCAAGATTGATATCAAGGTGAATCAGCTCACCAGGATGGAGGGCCACGGAAATCTCACGGTGAAGGTCTCTAATGGCGAAGTTGAGGAGGTGAGATGGGAGATAACGGAGTCTCCCAGGTTCTTCGAGGTAATGCTTCGCGGAAGACCTTGGCATGACGCCCACGTTTTGGTCTCCCGCATCTGTGGTATCTGTTCGGTATCCCATCAGCTGGCCTCGCTCCAGGCAACGGAAGCGGCCTTCGGCATTGAACCCTCAGAGCAGACTATACTGCTCAGGAAGCTTCTCTATGTCGGTGAGGTAATAGAGAGCCACATCCTGCATCTTTACTTCATGGCAATGCCGGATTTCCTGGGTGCCGGAAGCGCCTTCTCGCTCATGAAATCCCATAAGGATGCGGTATTATGTGGCGCACGGCTAAAGAAATTGGGCAATTATGTCATGGAGATAGTCGGTGGGAGGGCCGTTCATCCCCAGGCCGCTACCGTGAATGGATTTGGCAGACTTCCGAGCCATCGAGATCTGCTGTGTCTGCGAGGCAGGCTAAAGGAAGCCCTGCCGGACCTCGAATCCACGGTGGCGCTCTTCAAGGGATTCGAGCTTCCCGAATTCTCTCGGGAGACGGAGTATATCTCCCTCACGCATCCTGAGGAGTATGCCTTTATCCGTGGTTCAATCCGTTCTACTGATACCGGAGGAGCCAGCATTGACCAATACCCGGAAATCGCCAATGAATACTGCGTGCCTCATTCCACGGCGAAGTTCGCCAAACACGTCAGGGGCTCCTACGTAGTCGGGGCGTTGGCCAGGATTAACAACAATTTCGAGCAACTACATCCCCTGGCGAAAAAGGCAGCAACTGAGCTGGGTCTCAAACCAATATGTTTCAAGCCATTTATGAACAATATCGCCCAGGTAGTGGAGACCATCCACGAGGCAGGGGAGGGTATCGACATTATCGACGAGCTGCTCCGAGCGGGAATCCGGGAAGAGCAAATCTCTGTGACAGTCCGGGCCGGGCGCGGGATCGGGGCGGTAGAGGCCCCTCGAGGTCTCCTTATCCATGACTTCACCTATGGTGAGAAGGGCTCCATTGTTAAGGCTAACTGTATTATCCCCACCAATCAAAACCATGCCAACATCCAGCACGATCTCGAGGAACTCGTCTCCTGCAACCTGGATAAAAACGAGGATGAACTCAGGCTTCTCTGTGAGATGCTCGTCAGGGCCTACGATCCCTGCATCAGCTGCTCAACCCATTAGCCACGCCTGGAGCAGGGATCGCTGTTGCTTTCCTGGCGAGACGAAGACTTGGCTCTGCACGCGTCCCCAGGGCAAAAGGCAGAGGAATTCCTTCAATACCTATACGAAGCCCTTCCTAAGGGGAACTTTGTTTGAGTGGCGCAAAATGAGACAATATATTGCGATTTCTTCAGTAGTGAGCCCATTTTCAGATGGACGGCATAACGATTTGGTAGTAATATTTTTCAAAATGAGGGCAAGACAGGTCCGAAAATAATGGAAAGAGGTTCCAATGGCTAAGAAACCAACCTATGAAGAATCAGAACAAAGGGTCGAGGAAATAGAAAAAGAAGACTTAGAGAGCAGGTGCGTGAAGGAGGCGCTGCAGGAGCGAACGCGTGATCTTGGCGAGCGGATCAAGGGACTGAATTGCCTCTATGGAATATCCTCTCTTTGTGAGAAAGAGAACATTTCGTTGGATGAGATCCTTAAGGGGTTGGTTTATCTCCTTCCCCCATCCTGGCAGCATCCAGATATTACCTGTTCCCGAATTATCTTGGAAAATAAGGAATATAAGACGGAAAACTTCAAAGAAACTGAATGGAAACAGGCCAGGGACATCATCTTGCATGGTGAGCCGATCGGGCGTGTGGAGGTCTGTTACCTGGAAGAAAAGCCAAAAAGCGATGAGGGGCCTTTCCTAAAAGGTGAGAGAAGCCTGATCAACGCTGTTGCCGAGCGCCTGGGGCGCATAACCGAGCGCAAGCGGGCTGGTGAGGCGCTGCGGGAGACCGAGGAGCGCTATCGTGATCTATACGAGAACGCACCGAATGCCTATTTTTCCATCAGTGCCGTTGATGGATCCATTTTAAGGTGCAACTCTGCAGCACTGCGGTTGCTTGGGTATGACAGGGAAACTATGATGGGTATGAAAGCCTTTGATCTCTACGCTGATACCCCTCATGGTGAATCCAAGGCGAAGGAAGTTTTCAGGCGTTTCAAAGCGGGGGGATCGATACGGGATGTTGAGTTGCAGATGAAACACAAGGACGGCCGACCCATTTGGATAAGCCTGTCTGTTGAGCCGGTCAGAGATCGTCATGGGAAAATCACCGAGAGCAGGTCAATGGTGATGGACATCACTGACCGCAAGCAGGCAGAGGAAGCCCTCGAGAGGCGAAACCGGGAACTTGCTTCCCTGCATGCCATAGCTAGCACTGCTGGCAGATCTTTGGAGCTGGAGCAGGTTCTGGGTGATACCCTCGAGACAGTGCTTGACCTGATGGGCCTGAAGGCGGGATGGATATTCTTAAAGGAGGACCAGAGTGATAGACTGACCCTGTTGAGCCACCTTGGGTTACCCTCCGGGTTCGTTCAGGAGGAGTCTCAGGGGCCCCTCGCTGAGTGCCTTGCTTTTGATGTTATGCAACGAAAAGAGACGCTCATCGCCGAAAACGTCCTGGAGTGTCCCCGGCTCTCAAGATCCCTGCCAGAAGGGGAAACGCTGGCATGCCATGCCTCGGTGCCCTTACTATCCAAGGATGAGGTGGTGGGTGTGATGAATCTGGCGAGCGAAAGCTACCGCCCCTTCTCAGCCGAGGACTTAAAGCTCCTCACCGGTATCGGCCATCA
>JABXJY010000177.1 GCA_013375385.1 Desulfobacterales bacterium | reverse complement strand
TTTACAATCGCCCTGCTCGACGAGCAGGGGAGATATGATTTCAATAATCCAGAGCTGGAGGCCAGAGAGACCGAAGATGGTGATTATTTAATTAAGGGGACCAGAATCTTGGTCCCCTATGCTCATGTGGCTGATGAGATTTTGGTTCCAGGAGAAGTCAAGGGTTCAGGCGCCGGAGGACCAACCATCTTCAAGGTTGACACAAAGGCCGATGGCCAAAAGATAATTCCTCTGGATGTCTTTACAGAGGAAAAGACGTTCACTGTTGTTTATGAAAATGTTGAGGTGCCTTCGGAAAACGTCATGGGGACCGTGGGGAAAGGGGATATCTATTTAAACAAGATTTTCCCCAAGGCCATCATCTTGAAATGCGGCGAGATGCTCGGGGGGTTGGAGAGGGTTGTCGAGATGACGGTAGCATACGTTAAAGAACGTCATCAGTTTGGGCAGCCTTTGGGTAGTCTCCAGGTCGTTCAGCACTACTGTGCGGACATGGCTACTTTTTTAGAGACCACAAGATTGATTACCTACCAGGCTGCATCTTTGTTAAGTGAAGGCATTCCATGTGAGAAAGAAGTTTCTATGGCCAAGGCCTGGTGCGGCGATGCCTACAAGAGATGCACCTGGATTGGGCATCAACTCCACGGGGGAATAGGCTTTACCGAAGAATACGATTTGCATCTGTACTATAAACACGCCAAGGTATCAGAGTTAAGCTTTGAAGATTCCTGGTTTCATCGATCCAAGGTGGCAGAAGAGATGGGAATAGGCCATGGTGCAGACTTATAAAAAAAGGATCTTTGTTGAGACAGAATATATGGGGGCTAATGTCAGTTGTATCTCCACAAAGAAAGGACTGGTTCTCATTGACAGCCCCTTCTTACCCAGGGACGCAGAGGATTGGGCGAGCCGTATCCGTGAACTAACGGGCCAGGACATAGCCTATCTCATTAATACAGATCATCACTTTGACCATGTTATGGGAAATGCCGTCTTAACTGAGAATGTCATTTGCCATTCAACTGCCGCCAAGGGAATTAGTTTCCTCGGGAACAAACAGGCGCTTAAGCAAATTATCCGAGGTGCTTTCCCTGATGTTCTTGCTGATATTGAACCCGATATTGATAATCTAGACATCGTTTCGCCACTCATAACCTTTGAAAAAAGACTTACACTGGATATGGGTGACGCCACAATTATCCTCGAGTTTGTTGCCGGACATTCTCCCGGAACGATACTTGTGTATTTGGCAGAAGACCGGGCAGTATTCACAGGTGATACCGTCGAGGCACAATTTCCCTATTTTGGGCAAGCCCATTTTAGCGCATGGAAGGAAACACTTCGGAAGATATTATTGATGGATATTGAAGTGGTGGTACCCGGTCATGGCCCTGTGGGCGGAAAAGAGATGGTCGAGAAATACGCTTGCTTCTTTCAAAACCTTGAAGAGGAAGTCAAGGACTTCGAACTCAAAGGTCTTACCATTGAAGAGATGGTTGAAAAAAGCGGAGTTATCAATTTTTTCCCGAAGGATGAGGTCGCAAGAGAAGGCCTGCCCCAGTCGTGGATAGGAGAGCAATACAAGACTGCCGCAAGAGTAATCCTGGCTGAGAGCAAAAACTAATCATTATCTCTCAAACCACCAGAAAGTAGCTTCGCGCCACCCAGTCAACACCTTATCCCCTGATCAGACCAGGGACTGGGTTGGAGGACGGAGGGATTGGGAGAATGCGTTATTACTACACTGGGATATTGATCGCTCACCCGCAGGTTGGATTGAAGACTACAAAACAGTGGTCATAACTCTTCGGAGGGTAGTCTGGGCTATGACTAATAGGAAAATGTTGCACTTTTGCGCTGAACAGCGCCTAGATAATAACGGGCCTGTAAGAGAGCTTCTCTTATTTCCCATCCTTGGATTGTTAGATGATACGTTAGTGTCGGCTGGGGCTCAGTCACGCGCTTTTTAGCGCTCACGGCTACCTTTTCTTGATGACAGCAATGGTTACATCATCATCAAATTCCTTATCTTCCCCCTTGTGCCTATTTACCTTTTCCATAATGGCATCAAGAACTTCTTGGGAACTACGCTCTTTGTTTATTTCTTCCATGAACTTCCGCTGACTCTTGAGTCGCTCAAAGGGTTCATTTCTGTTATTGAAACACTCAATTAAACCGTCTGTTTGAACAATTAAAAAGTCATCTTTTCCAACAGAAAAACTGTCCTCCGTTATCTGGCACTCGCGGCCCTCGCACATTCCGAGGGGGGTGCCTGCAAGTGCAATAAGCTTCCCTTCCCCTTGCCTGGCGCTATAGTAAATCGGGGGTATACCGCCGGCGGAAGCTATTGTAACCGTTGATCTGTCAAGATCGTAAACCACGTAAAGAGCAGTTAAGAAAATATCGTTTTCGGATACACTGAATGACCTCTCATTAATGGTTCTGAGGACGATGCCGGGGCTTAAGGATTCCCTTTTGTGCTCGTCAAAAAGCGTCTTTACCTGGATAGTTGCCAACCCTGGCATAACCCCGTGTCCAACTACATCGGTAACCATAACCCCCAGGTGGTGTTCATCAATTCTATCGATAATGAGGAAATCGCCCGAAACCTGGCTGCATGGTTGAAACAAGAAGCCAATGTCAATTCGTGTGTCCCATTCAGTAGCGCTTTTGTCAGGCAGCAGAGTTCGCTGGAAATGACCTGCCAGGGACAGCTCTTCACTCATTATCTTATTTTGCTCCTCTATCCGTTTCCGCGCAGCATAGAGCTCCTCCCTAAACGCCTGGTCTATGAATAAACCGCATTCGAAGTCTTTGAACTTGTCGATCATTGTCTTTGCTTGTTTTTTGTTTAGGACGGAGCCATGTTGGGGGGCTATCATTTCTATATCGTAGCGCTCAAACTTAGTCATGGCATAAAGGAGTAATTCCTTTGCGGGCATGTAATCTTCATGAAAAGATGTAATCTCCTCAAAGTAGTTTTTGCCGGCGAAAAGGTCCCATTTATCGATCATACCACCAAAGATGTCACCCGAAAAGAGCATCTTATCTCTGCTGAAATAGGTTGCTATGGCCCCGGGGGCATGGAGATAGGGGGTATGGATAAATTCCAGTATGGAGCCAACCCCAAGTGTCAATTTCTGTCCTGGCAGTTCATTTGAATATTCAAATTTGAGATCGCCGCCATAGTGGCGAATGAGGGCGGAGGTTCTTTTATGCGTGATGATTTTACACATTTCATTGCCGCGAGCTCGGATGGTGTCCATCAACATAACAATATTGCCAGCCACATCCGGGTCTTGATGCTGGATAATAATGTGGGAAATATCCTTTAAATCGACCAGTTCCGACAGTTTCCTAATCAGATTTTCAAGGTAGAGCGTGGAGCCGGGATCAATAATAACTCCCTTTCCGTCGATCACAATCAAATACGAGTTGCACTGGAACTTATCACTGGGGTCATACGTTCCAACCCAATAGACGTGCTCCGATATTTTCACAGCTTTGTCGTAAGCTGAGGCTTGCACCTTAAGCTCTCCTAATTCTGTACCAACAATCCTTTCGATAATGATAAGAAGTCCCTTTTTTCCAAGGACGAGTATAGAAAGAAACGGATTTGTGTGTCAAGGCAAGAGTGTCCACAACACATGCGGTGAGTGGGTTAGTGTTTGGCGAGAAGGGTTGAGTTGGATGCAAAGGACGGGCAGGGAGTTTTCCTGGGTACCCTCATTAATAGAATGATTTACCCTGGACAAAACGATTTGATCCCCTGTATGATTTTAGAATGGGCGAGGGAACTGTATCGAGAAATAAAATGCAGCAAATTGAGATCCCAACAGAGTATCTGATACAAACGCATTATTTAAAATGTCATTGCGAGTAAAACGAAGCAATCTCATAGAGACACAGATTGCCACACCCTTCGGGCTCGCAATGACGATGTAACAAATTTGATTGCGTTTGTATTAGTACACTTTCTTTGGCAAATTCAGTGGTTATTATTGAGAGGTTCTTGAGAATCCTCTTTTTCTGAGGGATCAGCCTTCTCTGTCGAATCGACGTCTGCCTGAAGTGGTTTGTGAGACGGCGAGGTACTACCAGAGGTAAGACTTTCCAGTTCCTCCCGGTACTCGCTCGCATAGATATCCGTTACCGTTAAGAAGACTGCGGCGAGAATGGGGCCCAGGATGAATCCCACGATGCCAAAAAGGGCTATTCCGCCGAGGGTGGAGAAAAGGATCAGGAGTGTGTGCATCTTGGTATCCTTGCCTATGAGGACAGGACGGAGAAAATTATCTGACACGCTGATTAATATCCCACCTACCAGGATGCCAATCCCCGGGCCAATGTGACCGGTGAGCATCTTTATCACCAGGGCAGGAACCCAGATGAGGGCAGCTCCTATCCCCGGAATGATGGAAAGGATCACCATGACCGTCCCCCAGAATACCGACGAGCCAACACCGAATATGGCAAAGATGATTCCTCCCATGCTGCCCTGGATCACTCCGATGATAACAGTCCCCTTGATGGTTGCCTTGGTTATGGAAATAAACTTCTTGATGATCAGGTCTTCGTATTCATCCTTCAAAGGACTGAGGTACTTGATCCTGTTGAGCAGGGCGGGACCATCTATGAGGAAGTAAAAGAGGGTGTAGAGCATTATGAAGGACATCGCCACAGTTTGGAATGTGCTCTGTGAGGTCTTGGTGATGGCCTTAATGAGCAGGGTACTGATGAGCTTTGCACCCTCGGCAGCCTTTCCCTGCCAGTCGAAGTCTTCGATTTCGATTTTCTCTGCCAGCGGATGACGCTTTAGACGCTCAATCCAACCAGGCCCTTTCTCCATTACTTCCTTTACCTTCTCATCGACAGTATCCTTGAACTGCAGAGCCTGCACGGTTAAGAGGCCCAGAGCCGAGATCAGAGGCAGAATAATGAGCAACAGCACGAGGACAACACAGATGATGGAGCAGAAGGCAGGCTTGTTCCAGATCCTGCGGCGCATCCAGTCGTAAAGTGGGTAAATGAGCCCTGCCAAGATCGCGGCCAGCAGGATGGAGACCAAAAATGGTCTCAGCATGGCAAAGAAGACTGCCGCAATCACCAGTAGAATCAAAATAAAATATGGTCCGCTGACCTTGCCGACCCTCACCGTTTAATGGCCTCCTCGTGGGTAACTTCTCTTGAAATGATTTTCCTAATCCTTATACCCTATTTTCAAAAACCCTCAAATTAGGGGTTAGATAGGCAATATTTGAGTCGTTTCTTCATATGGATGACCCTTTACAAGAGGTTTGAAATAAGGATAGACAAAAAATGACAATAATCAAAAATAAATTTATGTCAAAGAGAATCATCATTTGGAGTCGAGTCGAAATCTCGAATTTTGGTCTCATGGAAGAAACCTGAAATCGTGTATAGTGTGCTGAATTCCTGAACCCAAAAACTCAACACCTGCCAAAGTTTATAATCGCTATGGATCTAAATTTTTTAAAGAATACTATAGTCAAGAGTTTAGCAGATTGTCTAATCTGAGGTCAAATTCTCTGTGAAATGTGAATCTGGCTATTCCACTGATTCTGACCATCTGTTCCGTCTGAGCCCGGACGCCTAATCCATGGCAAAGCGGCCAAGGTGAATAAGTAATGTCAGAGCTCTTGATCGCCTTTACTCCTAGTATAGCGTTTCATTAAAAAGTTGTCATTGCGAGCGTTAGCGAAGCAATCTCGTCGTGTAGTTTGTGAGCCTTG
>JABXJY010000176.1 GCA_013375385.1 Desulfobacterales bacterium | reverse complement strand
CGTCTCGCCAGGTGTCTCCTCTGAAGACCAGGCTTGTGCAGCGGGATCTTCGCCTGCAAGTCTATCCGACTATGACCAGGATGGCGGGGTGGGCGGGATTGGTGAGGGTAATATCAAAGCGGATGCGTCAACATATGGAATTCCGACAAACCAGAACGGCTCCACCTATCTCGACGATGTGGCCCACTACCTGTACACAAATGATATTGTGGATTATCAAGTTGGGTTCCAGAACGTCGCGACTTTTACCGTAGGATTCATGGGTGATCAGGCTAGCAATCTCTTCTTGATAAATACCTCTAATAACGGCAACGGAAACGTAAACCTCTATGACACCACCGATTCCGAATACGGGAAATACCACTTTACAGCCGAATCTCCAGACAGCCTCTCGTCAGTTCTATTGGCGGCCGTAAACAAGATCATTTCAAAGACCAGCGCCTTTACCGCCCCGGTTGTTCCCGTGACAAGGACCACCAGCGGTAACAGGATCTATATGGCCTTCTTTAAACCGAGTGAAGGGAATTTCTGGGAAGGAAATGTCACCAAATTCGGGCTCTCGGCTGATAACCAGATCGTCGATTCCGCAGGTAATGCAGCCACCTGGCCTAATGGGGCTATGAAGGAGGATGCGGTGCCCTACTGGGCGACAAAAGATTGGGCCGATTCCACGAAAAGCAACTATATTCATAATTCGACGAGGACAATTTATACGTACCTGGGGGGCTCTCTCGTTTTATTTAATTCGAGCAACTTGACAGCGGCGGACCTTGGAAATCCGACCCACACCGCTGAAGAGATAATCAGCTACGTCCGGGGCGCTGATGTGTTTGACGAGGATGCTGATAGTGATACTACAGAAAACAGAGAAATAATCACCGGAGACATCCTTCACAGCGAACCATCTGTTGTTCAGCACGACTCTACCACGACGATGGTCTACTTTGGGGCAAACGACGGGATGCTTCACGCCGTTTCAGATTCATACGGCACAGAGGCATGGGCTTTCATCCCCCCTGACCAGCTGCCGCGTTTAAAGGACATGGTGGAAGGATCGGGCCACCAGCACTTTGTAGATTCCAGTCCCAAGGTCTACGTATCTGAAGATGGAAGCAGAGTCATTCTTGTCTGTGGTGAAAGGAAGGGCGGCACGAGTTACTTTGCACTAGATATTACCAGTCCCTCTTACCCGTCTTTGTTATGGATAATTGACCAGAGCGACATTCCGGAATTGGGTGAGACCTGGTCTGAGCCTCAATTCGGAGTTGTAAAGACTTCCGATGCTGACACAACTGGAACCCCTGTATTTTTCATCGGAGGGGGGTACAGCTCGACGGACTCCGCGGGAAAGGCAGTCATCGCCATCAATGTCTTGACTGGGTCTGTTGTAAACAAATTTACTGCCGGCATGAATTACAGCTTCCCAAGCTCGGTGACTGTTCTTGACACAGACAGCAATGGTTTTGTGGATAAGGTTTATGTGGGTGACCTTGGCGGCCAGATGTGGCGGTTTGGAAAATTTACTAAGGCAGGTGGGGGCGCGTTGGATTTTCCCAATACTGATGAAAATATTATGAATTGGACAGGTCAAATCCTATTCGATTCCACGAACGCGAGGAAGTTTTTCTATCCACCGAGTGTTGCCCTTGAGAAGGGGTACGACCTAGTCTTCATGGGAACGGGGGACCGAGAAGACGCTTGCGCCGCCACTAGCTCTGACAGAATCTATTGCGTGAAAGATACTCACGGCTCCACTACATTATATGAATCGGATCTGGTTGATGTTACTTCTGAAGCAGCCGCACTGCCCGATCTCGATACTGATCAAGGCTGGTATATCGCGTTGGCTTCGGGGGAAAAAGCCCTTGCGGAAGGTACGGTTTTCTATAAGGCGTTATATATTACTACCTTTACCCCAAACGACGATCCCTGTTTGCCTGGAGGCGTCGGAAAGTTCTATGCCCTCAACTACAAAACGGCTGCGGCGGTCATCGATATCGATGCCGATGGTGGTGTCGAGCGGAGCACGGAGGTAGGCGGTGGTATTCCTTCCAAGGCAGTAACGGTAATAACTGAGGGAGGCGAAAAGTTACTTGTTTCGGTAGGAAGCACAAATCCCGATGCTGAGAGTGAAGAGACTGGGGCAGGAATTGTGGCCCTTGAACCACTTTCCCCTCCAAGCACCATCTTTTATTTGTGGTGGATAGAGCTGTGATTAATTGAGATATTGAAGGCAGGGGCATAATAGATGCAGAGACGGGCGGGCTTTACCCTCATAGAGCTCATGGTGGTCATCGCCATTCTCGGTATCATGGCTGCTAGTGCACTTCCCCTGTACGGCAAGTACCGACAGCGAAAACCGTTGGATCTGAGGCCACCGTCATGCTCAGGCAGATCCTGGATGCCGAGATCATGTATTTTCTGGACAACAGCGCCTTCTTCCCCCTCAACAAGACCTATATCGTCACCCATTCAGGCCCATCAGCACCGGGGGGTGCACGGGCTGAGATCCTGGAGTTCCTCAACGTGGATGTCCCGGTTGGACATCTGCTGGATTTCACCATCACCGGCATCAGCATCACTGCCTTATATCTTCACACCTGTATCGTAACCATATCATCTCCCCAGAACTCCTTTCCCCTCTTTGCAAATGGCGACACCTTCATCAGGGGAAGGGTGGATAAGACGGGTAAGATTGACATATTCTAGGGAACAGAGAGATAAACCCAGCTTTCAGTGATCCATAAGGTATTGCTTCCCTGTCAGGTCGCTTAGTTCAAAAGAGTGTATTTCCAGTCTTCTGCTGTATTTTTCCACTAGGCTCAGAATACCATTGTAACTGGGAGGATATATGACGAAGGAGAAGCGCGTAGGAAACATTAGGGAGTTCTTGAAAACAGATGGTGATTTGAATTTCTTGTTAATATGAGAGAATGAAGAGCTTGAGAGATTGGTTGCTTGTATTAGGGATAGGGTAGATCAGACTGACAGTTCCTTTACCTAAGCTTTGATATCATCTGACTGGCTCTGCCTTCTAATCTGCATATTTTTCACAAGAATTTGCCCCTATTTCCCAAATTTGCTATGGTTTTGATTACCAAACTTAATGTGTAATGAAATCTCGCGGATTGTGATTCCAGACTTTGGCACGAAGCCTTTGATTTTGAGTTATAGGAAGCAAGCACAAGATATAGTAGGTCTTTTACTTTAACGATGTGCCGGGGCTCTGAAAGCCCTGATGGGATTTTGCTTAACAAGAGCCAGAAATTAGTTGTTAATTAAAAAAATAGGCATTCATTTTCCAGGTCCGCAAGGAACATACCAACTCTAACCCCAAGATTCGGGAGGGAGTCGTGATAGGGGGACCCATGAAAATGCCGATATGAAGCCTCCAAGGGCTCTTAGATCCTTGGGAGGCTCTCTTGCCCTAAGCGGCGATGAGGCCCAGCGACGCCGGCTCCTGACCATCAACTTATTCTTATCCCCTTTTGATCCTCGCGGCAACCCGACAATCAGGTTAGCACTCTTTTGTTAGTGGTTTATTTCTTGCTGAAGTGTTTTCCGGTTCAACTCTGGGTTCAATCCCTTGCTTGATTGCTTAATTATCCATTGAGGCATCCTGAATCGTCCCAATCCTGAATCTCATGGCAAGTCTCGTTAACCGAGCCTGTAAGGAGGTTATCATATGGAGAAACCCCTCAAAATGGGCTGATTTTGCTCCTGACAGCGTCTTCCTTAGGCTGTCAGGAGTTCAGGTAATTCCTTTAATGAATGTCAATCATGGTAATCTGTTGGAATGACTCCAATCACATGCCGGGTCAGTGAAGACAGGTTACAGAACTCTAAAGAACCAAAGCCCACCATTATAGATATTTATTGATGGGCGATGATACCGGAATCAAGCGTCTATACGGCCCACGATTATTTATCACCAACCGTGTCTCTTATGCATGAAAGATGGTTCCGGAGAAAGGGAGGTTGAAAACGGTGCGAAAAAAAATCGTTATCTTGGCTATGATTGTGTTTTTCAGTACCATGCTCGGAACTGCAATTGCTCAGGATCTTACGCCTTTGGAGCAGTTGGGGAAGTTCATATTCTTCGACAAGATTTCAAGACCGGATTGGATGGCTTGTGCCCAGTGCCATGCCCCCAGTGTAGGCTGGACAGGGCCTATTCCGGGGATAAACAAAGGCGGCGCTGTGTACAGAGGGGCGGTACCCACACGGTTTGGGAACCGCAAACCACCCAGCGCAGCATACGCGACTTTGAGCCCAATCTTTCATTATGATGAGGATGAGGGCCTCTTTGTGGGCGGTAACTTCTGGGACGGCCGGGCAACAGGAGAAACACTCGGCAACCCTGCGGCGGATCAAGCCCTCGGTCCCTTTTTGAACCCCGTAGAACAGAATAACCCCAGCAAACAGGCTGTCTTAGAGCAGATAGCCGGTTCAAAATACGCCTCGCTTTGGGAAGAGGTCTGGGGCGAGCCTATCAGCTACGACATTCCAGCTGAGATTGAGAAGAATTATGACCGTATTGGTTTAGCAATCGCCGCCTATGAGGCCTCTGGTGAAGTCAATCAGTTTTCCTCGAAATACGACTACTATCTGGTCGGGATGGCGGAATTGACAGAGCAGGAGCAATCGGGTCTGGAATTGTTCGAAGGTAAAGGTAAATGTGCGCTGTGCCATCCCAGCGAGGGGTCTGCACCGCTTTTCACCGACTTCACCTTCGACAACCTCGGGGTTCCCAAAAACCCGGAGAATCCCTTCTATGACATGGATGAAGTGTACCTGGACGATGGGACGTCCATTAACCCTGAAGGCGAAGCCTGGATAGATCCGGGCTTGGGCGGTTTCTTATCGTCGAGGCCGGAGTGGGCAGATCTGGCAGGAGAAAACAGGGGCAAACACAAGGTGCCGACCCTGCGAAACGTAGACAAGCGGCCAGGAGATAAGTTTCCGAAAGCATACATGCACAACGGTGTGTTCAAGAGTCTAAAAGAAGTGGTGCATTTCTATAACACGAGAGATGTGGAAGCCTGGCCACCCCCGGAAGTACCTGAAAACGTCAACACCGATGAGTTGGGCGACTTAGGGCTCACCGATGAGGAAGAGGATGATATCGTTGAGTTCATGAAGACGCTCTCAGATGGCTACAAGCCCTGATTCTTGTGCCAACGGAGCATGAAAATCACCTATCAAAGGCAGGGTCATAATGGCCCTGCCTTTTTTCTGGAATCTCAACATATTGTATGTAGCTCTGTTTTCCTCGAACTTGCGACTACTGCTATCTATACGTAACAAAAAGATAATTGACTCTTGATAGTTACAAGGTCATTATCTGCCTGTTTTTTCTAAGGAATTAAGGAAAGGAGGCAGACATGGACCTTTCAAGAGAGTCATCTTATGTTTCAAATGTTTTCCATCCTGATCTATTAAGTGAGGAGCTTCCAACTTATCCTTCCTCCACTTTTCCATCCCTAGAATTCATAGAAGATACTTTATCTATCGACCCTGAGCATTGGGTTAAACCCACATTGTGCAGTTGAATGAGAGAAAGTATTGACAAAAAAGGGGATAAGTGATTGATTGTGCTCCTTTTATGTAGTCAGCAAACCATCATAGAAAGGAGCACAAAAAAGTGAAACACACTAAGAGGAAAAATAACAGATTGTTAAGAGTTAATCAAGTCAGAATTCAATTTACCAATAAACCAATAACCGCCTGGGGAGGTTTGGCTGCAATCGTGGC
>JABXJY010000448.1 GCA_013375385.1 Desulfobacterales bacterium | reverse complement strand
TGACAGGGAAATCCTTGGACTGGGAATGAATCAGATAGATATCACCTCTGTGGAGAAGTTTCTATCGACATAGATTACCTTAAGGCATGAAAGACAGGGGAGGAGATGGCAAAAGATAAGATTGGATCGGTGATGGTTGTTGGTGGAGGTATTACCGGAATGCAGACCGCCCTGGATCTGGCTGACTCTGGCTACTATGTCTATCTCGTTGAAAGCTCCGCATCCATAGGCGGTGTCATGTCACAGCTGGATAAGACCTTTCCCACCAATGACTGTGCCATGTGAATTATCTCTCCCAAGCTGGTCGAGGTCGGCCGGCACATCAATGTTGAGCTCCTCACCCTCTCAGAGGTGAAGGGCGTCAACGGAGAGGAGGGGAACTTCGAGGTTACCCTTATCCAGTTGCCCCGGTATGTTGATCTCAACAAGTGCATTGCCTGTGGGTTGTGTGCCGAGAAATGTCCCCGGAAGGTTGACGATGAATACAATGAGGGACTCGATAAGAGAAAGGCCATCTACGTGCAGTATCCCCAGGCGGTCCCCCTCAAATATGCCATTGATGCCCAGCGTTGTATCTTTTTCGAAAAGGGCAAATGCAAGGCCTGTGAGAAGTTCTGTCCCAGCGGGGCCATCACGTTTGAGGACAAAGAAAAAGAGCTCACCCTTCAGGTGGGCTCAATTATTCTGTGCCCCGGCTTTGATACATTTGATCCAGCCCTCCTCGATACCTACGGATACAGTCGATCACCCAACATTGTGACCAGTCTGGAATTTGAGCGCATTCTCGCTGCCTCCGGTCCCTACCGGGGTCACCTGATCAGGCCCTCTGATGAGAGGGAGCCTGAAAAGATCGCATGGCTCCAGTGCATCGGCTCACGAGATGTGCATCCCGGTGCCAATCCTTACTGTTCAGCAGTGTGCTGTACCCATGCCATAAAAGAGGCCATGGTGGCCAAGGATCATAGAAAGGGGGCCCTTGATACCGCTATCTTCTATATTGATGTGAGGACCTCCGGGAAGGACTATGAGAGATACTACAACCGGGCCAAAGACAGGGACGGGGTACGCTTCATCAAATCAAAGATTACCAACATAGCCCAGAGAGATGGTTCTGGAAATCTATTGATACGCTATACGGACGAGGGGGGACGGAGAGTGGAGGAAGACTTCGATATGGTCGTCCTCTCGGTGGGATTCTGTGTACCAGAGAAACTGGAGGACCTCGCCAGAAGGATCGGTATTGATCTGGACTCCTACGGTTTCCTGAAAACCAAAAGCTTTGCTCCTGTTCAGAGTTCAAAACCCGGCATCTATGCCTCCGGCTGTTTTCACTCCCCCAAAGACATCCCCTCCTCGGTCACCGATGCGAGTGC
>JABXJY010000175.1 GCA_013375385.1 Desulfobacterales bacterium | reverse complement strand
CAGGGTCTCCTCCATCAGGTAAAGGCGGATTCAGATGGTGAGCAAGGCTCCCAGGAGGAGAGTGTGGGTTCAAGCATCTGGTTTACGCTCCGGGTAATCTTTCTGGGAGGCCTGGCCCTCAACCTTACACCATGTGTCTATCCCCTGATCCCCATAACTATATCCTATTTTGGGGGAAAGAGTGAGAGCATAAGAGGTTATACGATAGTCCACGGGACGCTGTATATGTTTGGCCTGGCTGTGACCAATTCTGTGCTGGGCCTGTCAGCGGCTTTATCAGGTGGTATACTTGGCTTTGCCCTTCAGAATCCTCTTGTTTTGATCTTTGTGGCCGGCGTAATGGTTGCCATGGGACTGAGTTTCTTCGGATTGTGGGAGCTCAGGCTACCCCTATTGCTGACACGCCTGGCATCGAAGAATTACGCCGGTTTCTTCGGAACGTTCTTTATGGGTTTGACCCTCGGAGTTGTAGCCGCTCCCTGTATTGGCCCGTTTGTACTGGGATTGTTAGTCTACGTCGGGCAAAGGGGAGAAGCCTTTCTGGGTTTCCTTTATTTCTTTGTCCTGAGCATGGGCCTCGGACTTCCTCTCGCGGTTTTGGCCGTTTTCTCAGGGGCTATAGCCAGGCTACCCAAGTCTGGGGACTGGATGCTGTGGATAAGAAAGTTGATGGGCTGGGTTCTTATGGGAATGGCAGGCTTCTTTATGATAGGCCCTGTGGTATCGGACCTTTTTGGAAGGCACTGGCTCTTGGCCGGAGTATCAGTAGCAGCAGGCATCCACCTCGGTTGGCTCGATAAGACAGGAGGCGCGCTCAGGCTCTTTCCCCATCTCAAAAAGGCCATGGGAACCGCCATGGTGTGCGGTGGAATCATCTACCTGGTGCTGACAATTCAGCACGTGGGGAAAATCGAATGGATTCCATACGACGAATCCGCTCTTGCAGGGGCTGTGGAAGAGAAGAAACCAGTGGTCATAGATTTCTATGCTGACTGGTGCGGGCCATGTCGGATAATGGAGAAGGAAGTGTTTTCGGATCCTGAGGTGGCAAAGCTAAGCCGTAATGTTATTACCATGCGTCTGGACGTGACCAGGGTGAAACCGTTTCATGAAGAGGTAATGAGAAAGTATCAGATCCGGGGTATTCCAACAGCAGTTTTCATAAACAGGCAAGGAGTCGAGGAAGGGGACCTGAGAATCTTTGGCGCTGTTGATAAATCTGAGTTTCTCAAGACTTTAAGTTGGTTAATCGAGAAATCGTAGCTCAGGTTAATGGATTCGGGAAGGTATATGAGACCTCATGCCTGTAATCGTGGATCTTCACTCATGGGTATGAATTGGGGTCACCCATGGAGGTGTGGGACGTTGTAGTTCTGAGCGCAAGATTGAATGTTTCAATCAGCGAAACGAGTCAATCAAAGACTTAACCGCTTCATGACCCTGGACCGGCGCACAGTGCCAGGCAGAGGGGAAAAAGATGAGATATTACATATACTTTGACGGTTATGGACATTTAAGGCATGCGATTGACGAGAAGGAATTGGCTGAAAAATACAATAATGATCCTGATGAGTTCTTGAGGGCAATGCGTAATCTGGGGACAAGCGCCACGGTCGAACAGGCAACCGGTCATGTTAGCGCACTTGTATTTAGCGACGAAAAGGAGCTCAATGATTACCTCGAATCGCTGAGCGACGAGATAACGGGGTTTTATGAGTGTCGGTCAGAAAGTCGACCGTATAATTTTTGATGAAACGAGCATAGGGGAAGCTCCCAGTACTATATCCTTCAGGGAGCAAGAAACATCATTAGAAATGAGCTAAAATCTCTACACGATGTTTATGGGGGGTCTGGCTCAGCGCCCAGGAGATATGAGATCCGGTGTGCCTGCATTTTTTTCCCTCAATCGGTTCAACCTGAAGTAGATATTTCCAAGGGCCATGAGTTCCTCATGGGTACCTTCCTCAACGATACGTCCATGGTGCATGACAAGAACCTTATCCGCCAGTTGAATAGTCGAGGGTCTGTGGGCAATAATGAGAGCGGTCTGCCTCCTTGACAGCCTGAAGATAGAGTCCTGAATCAGTCGCTCTGTCTCCGGATCCACACTGGAGGTGGCCTCGTCAAGAACCAGAACAGCTGGATCGTATGCCAATGCCCGGCTCAGGGCCAGAAGCTGACGCTGGCCAGCAGAGAGGGTTACACCTTCCTCCTTTACCTCATGATTGTAGCCCCCCGGCAGGCGTCTTATAAATTGATAGAGATTTACCTGTCTGGAAATATCTTCCAATGTTGCCCTTGTTATGTTTTTATCACCGAGGGATATGTTTTCCGCGATACTGCCGGCAAAGATAAAGACATCCTGCATAACGAGGCCTACCCGGGAACGTAGTTCGCCTATCTTCCAGTCCCTGATATCAATGTCATCTAAAAGGATGTTTCCCCTTTCAAATTCATAAAATCTTTCCAGAAGGTTAATTATGGTTGTTTTACCTGAGCCGGTAAGGCCAACGAGGGCCACCGTCTGGCCTGGCTTGATTTCAAAGGAAACGTCAATGAGGACGGGGAAGCCCTTCTCATAGGAAAAAGAGACGTTTTTGAACTGGAGATGACCTTCGGCTCTCACCGGCCTTTTCGGTGTGGCTGGCTCCTGAATCACCTCCTTGTGATCCATGAGACCGAATATCCTCTCCATGCTAGCCATGGCAGACTGCATGATATTGTATTTTTCCGAGATATCCCTTATGGGCTTAAAAAACATCTGGATATATCCGATAAAGGCTACCAGAGAGCCCAGGGTCAACTGTTCTCCTAAAACCTCTCCGCCTCCATACCATATCAAGAGGGCTATACCCACGGAGGAGAAAACCTCCATGAAAGGCATAAATACCGCAAAGATCCTGATCTGTGTCATGCTTGTAAGGTAGTTCTCATGGTTAAGCCCTTTGAATCGTTCAAGCTGCACCTTTTCCCGGACAAAGAGCTGAATAATCCGGATAGCGGAAAGCCTCTCCTGGAGAAATGCATTAATTGTGGCAAGGTTTTTTCTTATCTCCCGGAATACCTCCCGTGCCTGTCTGCTAAAAAAGATTGTCAGCCCAAACACAAAGGGGAGGAGAGTAAAAGAGATCAAGGCCAGGCGCCAGTTGAGATGTACCAGGACTACTATAATGCCTGACAGGAGAAATATATCCTTGAAGACGGTGACGAGAACGGATTTGAACATCTCATTGAGGTTTTCGATGTCATTTGTTACCCTGGTAACCAGCCTCCCTACTGGGTTTCGGTCAAAAAACTGAATGGCCTGCCCCTGAATCCGGCTGAAGAGCTCCATCCTGATATCCTGCATCATATTCTGTCCGGATCGCTCAAGGAGATAATACTCCCAATAATTCAAGATAAGAGACCCCCCGATCAAAAGGAGCAAGAATAGCCCAATAAGGAATAATCCCCTAAGGTCTTTATGTCTCAATGCCGCTATCCTATCGGGAGAGACACCCTTCAATTCCTTGGCAGGTATATAGAGATAGGGGCCCTGTCCATTTTTCACCTTTTCACGACTCAATACCCCATGCTGATCGACTGCCTCAGCAGGGACCCTGTAAAACCTTTCCCTGGAAATGAGCCTTTCCTCCTGGTAGCGTCTAAGATCTACAGGATCGATCTGTTTGAGCCTGGAATCTGAGATAAATCCCAATCCTGCCTCTTTTGTAGCGTCTGCAAGGTGGCCATATCTCCGGTTAAACTCCTCGGCCAAAGGGCTGGAAATCATCTTTTGGTTGATCGGGTACCAGAAGGATACTATGTATCTGTCTATAGCAACCTTGGGAAGGTAGGGAATAGAAAGATCAAAGAGGGTGATCAAGAGGGTTAAGACCAGGGCAAGGAAAACAGGTCGCCTGTAGGGCCTTGCATAGGGGATTAGCCTTTTCAGGAGGCCAATATTGTACGGTTTGCCAAGGGGGCCCTCTTCCATGTATCCATAATCAAAATGCATTACTATCTACCTCTTTCCAATTCCTCGCTCAACTGCTGTCTTTCATAGAGCCTGGCGTATTCCTTCTGTGCAGCCAGAAGGGCAGTGTGCTCACCCCTCTCTACCAGTCTACCGGCCCTGAGCACATAGATGATGTCTGCCCTCCTAATGGTTGAAAGCCGATGGGAGACAATGATATTCGTCTCCCCGTTTCTCATCTCCAGGATACTGTTTAGTATAGTAGCTTCAGTCCTGGTATCTACCTGAGAAAGGGCATCATCCAGGATTAGGATAGGAGGGCTTGAAATAAGGGCCCGTGCTATGGTCAGCCTCTGTCTCTGTCCTCCTGAAAGAGTTACTCCCTTTTCTCCCAGGTGGGAGTGGATGCCCTGGGGAAAAGAACCGATATCGGCTGTCAATTGAGAGACCTCAAGGGCAGTGTTGATGAGGTCCTTGCTGATTCCGTGTCTGCCAAATATTATGTTGTTCGAGATAGTATCAGAGAAGATATGGCTCTCCTGGGTGACAAAACCGATAGATCCCCTTAAATTTTTCAGGTCTATGTCATGGATGGGAATTCCATCAATTTGTACCATCCCTCCTTTTGTTTCCATTAACCGGGGGATTATCTGAAGAAGCGTGCTTTTGCCTGATCCCACTCCTCCCACAATCGCCACGGTGTGCCCGGCCTCTATTGTGAGATCTACATCATTGAGGGCCGGATACGGCTCATTTGGATAATAGAATGTCACATGCTTTAGACAAATCTGCCCTCTCATAACCCCTCTGAATGGATTGGCTGTTTGATTGGTAATCTCGGGGACCTCATGTAATATCTCGTTTACCCTTCTCATTGAGACAGAGGCTCTCTGGATCAGGTTTGTAACCCAGCCAAGTGCCATCATGGGCCAGGTTAGAAGGTTAAGATAGCTGATAAAGGCAACAAAATCACCGGTCGTAATATCCCCCAGAATGGTCAGGCGTCCCCCAATCCAGATAACAACAGCCAGCCCGAGATTGGTAAACAACGTCATCATCGGAAAAAACAGGGCCAGGGTTCTGGCTAAATCCAGATTATTCTTGACATAGATTTCCCCCTGATCCTTTACTCTCCTGTATTCCCAGGGCTGGCGATTGTAGGCCTTGATGACCCTGATTCCGGCAAATCCCTCCCTGACTGATTCTGTCAATTCAGAAAAGGTCTGTTGTACCCGCCTGAAATCTCTTCCCATCCTGCGGGTAATAATGAGGGTGAAATAGACGATAAAAGGTGTGGGGATCAGGGAGATGAGGGTTAGTCTTATGTCGATATATAACATAAAACCCACAGTGGCCAGACCAAGGACGACTCCGTCTGTCAGGGCCACTAATCCCATTCCTGTTGCCATCCTTACAGCATCGATATCGTTAACAGCCCTTGCCATCAAGTCGCCTGTCCTGGTCTTCCAGTAAAAGGAAAGGGAAAGGGTCTGGAGATGCTCATACATTCTATTTCTTAAGGCCTCCTCCACCTTCCTGGAGTGACCAAAGACGAGAAACCGCCAGATGTATCTGAAGATGGCCATAGCAATGGCAATTCCAACTATGATCAGGGCGTACTTGAGCAACAGCCCGGAACTCGCCAGACCGGCGGTCAGGACATCTATTGACTTTTTGATGATTCGAGGGATGAGAAGCTGGAGAAAGTCTACCAGTAAGAGGCTGGACAGCCCCAGTATCAAGGCTATCCGGTTTTCAATAAAATAGGTTTTAAGAGGCTCAAAATCCTTCAGCATGCTCAACCC
>JABXJY010000447.1:1120-1377 GCA_013375385.1 Desulfobacterales bacterium | reverse complement strand
GCCAGCCCTTTTGACCTTACAAAAAGTGGAGTGGTAGCGATTGAGTAATCGAGAGTTCAGGACAGCAGATAGAAAGGCTCCCTCATAGCGTTTATCGGTTGTCACAATAATATAGACATCAGTCATTCCCACGATTGGGTCTTTGCTAAAGAAGAAACGATTCTCAGTAGCGTACAGGGGCACTAGAATGCGCTCTCCATGCAGCATCATATCTCGATCTCTCGGTCTTTGAAGACGCCACCATGGATATAATCCTC
>JABXJY010000447.1:0-1110 GCA_013375385.1 Desulfobacterales bacterium | reverse complement strand
TCAGCCCTTTTCGAGAGTTGTTTCTTAAATTGAGACAGATGAGATTTGACTGCCGGCATTTCATCGATGTCAGAACTGCCATCAGTATAAATGACAAATTCATCAGCTTGAATATCGTATCTTCGCACATTCTGAGCTTGTGCGACAGGAATCAGAACACCCTTTTCTAGACCATGTTTCCTTATGGCCTCTTGATTAACAGTGAATGCTGCATTGTTGCCAGTTTTAATGCCCTGAGTATTATTTGTGATTTCGTCAAGGGTTACCGACTGGGAGCATACTTTATCCCATAGAGGCGCGTTTTGTATTGCCCTCAGATACCAAGGATCGCTGCCAAACAGTTCAGTATTAACTACAAAGGGCTTGTATTCTGCGCTCAAGACCACTTGACTAAAGAACCCAGATGCTGTTGAGAAACAATTTTCATCGGCCACGTAAACCTCTGTCGTTTCAACAAGTGACGATTTTCTGAAAACACAGATTATGGTCAACACATTGACATCTGGCCAAACTTGTAGGTTTCCAAAGTCAATAATCTGAGTTGGCTGCACAAACGTCGTAAGGAAATCTCGTAGGTCGCTGCTCAGGTGTGCTTCAATCCAATAACGCGTTATTATGAAGCTGAGGACCCGCTCATTACGGAGGATCTGAGCACCGCGCGCCAAGAAGAAATGGGATACATCGTTTGATCCACTAAATATTTCTGGATAGAGTCCACTTAGTGGTTTCTGTAGATCAGTTCCCTGGAGAAGAAAATACGGCGGATTCCCCACCACCGCATCGAACCCGGCTGCGTCGCCCTTGTGCTGGCCATACTGGTCGAAGAAGATTTCGGGGAACTCGATCTCCCAGTGGAAGAAGCGCTTGTCCTGCCATATCTGGTGGGCCTGGTCCAGCAACGCCTCGGCCTGGGCCGCCTGCAAGAGCACCGGCTTGCCCTGGGCATATTGCACGCAGGCGTTGTACAGCTCCGGCGTCAACTCCAGCCCAAAATAGGCCGCCGTCCACAGGTCGGCGATGTCGCGCCATTTGCGCCGCTCCCGCTCCACGGTCTCGGCAAAGAGCCGCTCCTTCTCCTGCACCGTCCCCAGGTCAGCGCTCTCGTACTCC
>JABXJY010000020.1 GCA_013375385.1 Desulfobacterales bacterium | reverse complement strand
TGAGATGTTCAGGAAGGTCCTTGATGAGGGCAGGGCAGGTGACAATATTGGTGTGCTTCTCAGGGGCATCAAGAGAGAGGAGGTTGAAAGGGGACAGGTTGTAGCAAGGCCTGGCTCTATAACCCCCCACACCAGATTCAAGGCAGAGACCTATATCCTGACCAAGGAAGAGGGAGGCAGACATACACCGTTTTTCAATGGCTACCGGCCTCAATTCTACTTCCGGACAACAGATGTCACTGGTGTAGTCACCTTGCCAGAGGGAGTAGAGATGGTTATGCCTGGTGATAATGTCTCCCTGGAGATACACCTGATAACCCCAATAGCCATGGAAAAGGAACTCCGCTTTGCTATCCGGGAAGGTGGCAAGACAGTTGGTGCCGGAGTAATAAGTGATATTGTAGAATAGGAGACGGAAGCCACTATGAATAATCAGAAGATCCGGATTCGCCTTAAGGCCTACGATCATAAACTCTTGGATCAATCTGTCTCGGAGATTGTGGATACCGCCAGGGGAACTGGAGCAAAGATTGCCGGTCCAATACCACTTCCAACGGAGATTAATAAATACTGTGTCTTGCGGTCGCCTCACGTCGATAAGAAATCGAGAGAGCAGTTTGAGATAAGGACCCATAAGAGATTGATAGATATCTTGGAGCCTTCTCAGCAGACAGTGGATGCCCTTATGAAATTGGATCTTGCCGCCGGTGTAGATGTAGAGATAAAGCTCTAGGGTCTTCTCGGTTTATTGAGTTCATAGAGCCCAGAGAGTTTTGATCCAGCAGGCACAAGAAACTACCTATCTCACAGAGGCAGTTTGATAAAGCTTGACATAGATTTTGAAGTATTTGGTCGTGTAGACATCTAGGGGAAAAGGGGAAGATGGCCAGGGGTATTTTGGGAAAGAAGATTGGTATGACACGTGTTTTTCATGAGAGTGGGGAAAGTGTACCTGTCTCTGTGCTGGAGGTTGGCCCGTGTTATATAATTCAGATCAAAAGGATCGAGAAAGAGGGATATAATGCCATTCAGATAGGCTTTCAGCCAAAGAAAGACAAACGACTCAATAAGCCACTATTAGGTTGTTTTAAGGCAGCAGGGAAGGGTGGATTTGCGTTCTTGAGGGAGATAAGAGTAGATGACGTTGATTCATTTGAGCTTGGACAAGAGATTAATAATGAGCTGTTTAATGTTGGAGATCTGGTAACAATAAGAGGTATTAGCAAAGGAAGGGGTTTTACCGGGGTTGTCAAGAGATGGGGTTTTAGTGGAGGAGATACAAGTCACGGTTGCCGCTCTCACAAGGTTCCTGGTTCAATTGGTGCCAGCGCTACTCCAAGCAGGGTAATGAAAGGGACGAAGCTTCCTGGCAGAATGGGTAACAAAAAAGTGACCGTTAAGAATCTAAGGGTGGTTGATGTAGTCAAGGAAAAGAACTTAATCCTAGTCAAAGGTGCAGTTCCTGGCAGTAGAGGGGCTCTGTTAGAGGTAAAGATAAACAGTCAGAAATGGCAAAGTGCAAAATGAAAGATGCAAAGGTGCTAAGCGACAAATGGCCCTTATAGACGTATATAACCTAAAGGGTGAGAAAATTCTTGAGCGAGACATAAGGGATGAGATCTTCACTGTTTCTATCAGAGAAGATATACTTCATCAGGTGGCAAGGGGTCAGTTGGCCGGTTCTCGTTCTGGTAGTGCCTCGACCAAGAATAGATCCGAGATAAGGGCGAGCAGTAGAAAGCTATGGCGGCAAAAAGGGACGGGCAGGGCCAGGGTAGGAGCGGCATCTTCGCCTTTGAGGAGGGGTGGTGGCGTAGCTTTTGGACCTATGCCAAGGGATTATTCATTTAAGATTAATAAGAAGGTAAGAAAGGCAGCCCTAAGGATGGCTTTGGCCGACAAATTCAAAACAGGTCAACTCATTGTAGTTGATGACTTTCATCTTGAGGAGCTAAAGACCAAGAAATTCCTTGAGATTTTGGAGAACTTTGATTTGGATAATGTTCTCATCGTTACGGAAAAGCCAGATGAGAACCTTGAAAAATCTTCTAGAAACATTAAAAGCGTTAAACTCCTAAGAGCTGAAGGACTAAACGTATATGATATCCTGAGTCATAAATATCTCTTATTTGTTGAACCTGCCTTGGGGATAGTCGAGGAGGCCCTTGGGAAGTGATGGATCTTTACCAGATAATCAAAAGGCCTCTGGTAACAGAGAAGGGTACGAAACAAAAGGAGCAATCAAACCAACTTGCATTCGAGGTGGACAGACGCGCTAACAAGATATTGGTGAGGAACGCTATTGAGAACATATTCAAGGTTAAGGTTGTAAGCGTAAGGGTGATGAATGTCAAGGGCAAGGAGCGCAGGGTGGGAAGGAATGTGGGAAGAAGGGCAGACTGGAAAAAGGCGATCGTAAGACTTGCTCCAGGTGAGAATATCGAATTCTTTGAAGGTATCTAAGAGGGTAACAGATGGCACTCAAGAAGAATAATCCAACCTCACCTGGAAGGCGGTTTCAGACGGTATCGACATTTGAAGAGATTACACGCAGTAGGCCGGAGAAGAATCTATTGAAGCCGATAAAGAGGTCTGGCGGCAGGAATTTTGCTGGCCGGATAACCGTCAGGTATAGAGGAGGAGCACACAAGAGGAGATATAGGGTCGTTGATTTTAAAAGGCGAAAAGATGGTATTCCGGCTACCGTCGCCTCTATAGAATACGACCCTAACAGGTCGGCGAGGATCGCCCTCCTTCACTATTTGGATGGAGAGAAGTCTTATATATTGGCTCCAGATAGATTATATGTTGGTGATAGGGTAGAATCTGGAGCGGATGTGGAGATCAAGATAGGCAATAGTATGCCTTTACGCAATATTCCCATAGGTACGCATATACACAACATAGAGCTGCATGTGGGTCATGGTGGGCAGCTAGCAAGAAGTGCGGGGGGATATGCCCAATTGATGGCTAAGGAAGGGAAGTACGCGCAGCTAAAGCTCGCCTCAGGTGAGGTAAGAATGATCTTATCGGATTGCCGGGCCACCATTGGGGAGATAGGAAATCTGGATCATGAAAATATTTCCCTCGGTAAGGCGGGGAGAGGCTGTTGGTCTGGAAGAAGGCCACACGTAAGAGGTGTGGCTATGAACCCGGTTGATCATCCACTCGGAGGTGGTGAAGGGAAATCATCGGGGGGCAGGCATCCAGTTACACCTTGGGGTGTTCCCACTAAGGGTTTTAGAACAAGGCGCAACAGAATAAGCGACAAATTGATTATTAAGAGAAGGAAATAGGAGAGGAGAAAGTTTTGCCACGCTCAGTAAAGAAGGGACCTTTTGTGGATGAGAGTTTAATGAAAAAAGTAAAGAGGGCCAGGGAGGAGAACACCCATCAGGTTATCAAGACATGGTCTCGACGGTCTACTATAATACCAGAGTTTATTGGTCTGACTTTTGCTGTGCATAATGGAAAGAAATTCGTTCCGGTATTTGTCACCGAAGATATGGTAGGGCAGAAATTGGGTGAATTTTCGCCAACCAAAATATTCTTCAGCCATTCCGGAGGAGATAAGAAGTCACGTTTGAAAGGGAAGAAAAAATAGATTGTCGGTGGTCCGTAGTAAGTGGTCAACACACAACTGACAACTATCAATAGACTGTCTCCAAATAGAGACAAAGTTATTCAGGGTTCATGTTAGAGATGGAAGTTAAGGCTATTGGAAAATATATACGAGTATCTCCAAGGAAGATGAGATTACTTATGAGAGAGATAAGGGGGAAAGGGGTTCAAGAGGCACTCAATCTATTGGCATTCGCTCCACAAAGAGGGGCTCCCATTCTACGTAAGTTAATCAATTCTGCTGTTGCCAATGCCAGCCAATATCCTGATACTGATGTTGATAACTTGTTTATAAAGTATGTATTTGCTGATGAAGGACCAACGTTAAAACGATTCAGGCCAAGGGCTATGGGCAGGGCGACAAGGATAAGAAGGAGATCCAGTCACCTGACGGTCATCCTTGATGAGAGATAGCCCTGTAAAAAGAGCCCAAAGTCCGTAAAGTGAACTAAAGTGTCTGAATTTGCCGATTACAACTTATGGCTTTTGACTTTGAACTCAACAGGTTAGAAGGAGGCTTTGGTGGGCCAAAAGGTACATCCAATAGGTTTGAGATTAGGCATTAATAGGACCTGGAATAGCAGGTGGTTTGCTGGTTCCGAGTTTGCATCACTTGTCATAGAAGACAATGAGATTCGGAGATTTCTGAAGAAGCGGCTTTATCAGGCCAGTGTGTCTCAGATAGAGATTGAGAGAGCTGCTAACAAGGTAAGGCTCAGGATCTATACATCGAGACCGGGGATTATAATAGGTAAGAGAGGGGCAGAGATAGAAAATCTCAAGAAGGAGATCGAGAGCAAGATTAAACGGGAGGTTTTTATTGATATTAAAGAGGTAAGAAGGCCGGAATTGGAAGCCCAATTGGTCGCAGAGAATATAGCTATACAACTGGTTCGGAGGGTGGCCTTTCGCAGGGCCATGAAGAAGGCCGTTAATTCGGCCATGAGATTTGGTGCTAAGGGCATAAAGATTTCCTGTAGTGGCAGGCTGGGTGGTGCAGAGATGGCAAGGAGAGAATGGTACAGGGAGGGTAGGGTACCACTGCACACCCTCAGGGCAGATATAGACTATGGGTTCACCGATGCCTTTACAACTTATGGGGCAATAGGAGTAAAGGTAACCATCTTTAGAGGTGAGATTTGGCCCAATAAAGGGGAATAGAAAGGGGATGGCATGTTAAGCCCAAGAAAGGTTAAACATAGAGTGGTGCAAAAGGGACGAATGAGAGGGAAGGCCTATAGGGGTTCGGACCTTGAATTTGGTGATTTCGGCCTCCAGGCAACAGAGTGTGGTTTTATGTCTGCCAGACAGATAGAGGCTGCAAGGATAGCAATAACAAGACATGCCAAGAAGGGTGGTAAGATATGGATACGGGTTTTTCCAGACAAGCCGAGAACAAAGAAGCCTGCTGAAACAAGGATGGGGAAGGGCAAGGGTAATTTCGAAGGCTGGGTAGCAGTAATAAGACCCGGCAGGATTTTATACGAGATTGAAGGTGTAGATAAGAGGGTAGCTCAAGAGGCCTTTAGGCTCGCTGGTCACAAATTACCCTTTGCTACTAAGTTTCTAAGCAGGAGTTTCTGAAACGATGAAGACAGGGGATTTACGGGAATTGAGTATCCAGGAATTGGTGGACCGTGAAGGGGAGTTAGCACGGGAGTTGTTTAACCTTCGATTCCAGATGGCGACAGGCCGGTTAAGTAATCATACTGTTATTAAGAAGACAAAACGGGACATTGCCCGCATCAAGACTTTGTTGAAAGAGAGGGATGCCGGAGGCAGTAAAGCTGGTGCATAGCATGGAGAGAGGTGGTAAAAGAAAAGAGATGACTGGCGTTGTTTTAAATAACAAGATGGATAAGACCGTAAAGGTGTTGGTTGAAAGATTGGCCAAGCATAAGAAACATAAAAAGTACATGAGGTACCGGGCACAATACATGGTACATGATCCCCATAACAGATGTCAGATAGGTGATAAAATTAGAATAATCGAAAGTCGCCCACTAAGCAAGTTGAAGAGATGGAGGGTATTAGAAATTCTGGATTAATGAAGCTAGATCTCAATTTCTGATGGTATTTTATTTAACAGATATTTTGCTAATACGAAGTATTACCATGATACAGGCTGAGACAATATTAAATGTAGCAGATAATTCAGGTGCCAAGAAACTATACTGCATAAAGGTGCTTGGTGGGACAAGGAGAAAATACGCAAGGGTGGGAGATGTTGTTGTGGTATCTGTTAGAGAGTCTTTGCCTAATAGCAAGGTAAGAAAGGGTGATGTTTTGAGGGCAGTTATAGTCAGGACAGTTAAGGAGATTAGGCGGGATGATGGCTCATATCTGAAATTCGATGATAACTCAGCCGTATTGATCAATCAACAAAATGAACCGGTTGGAACACGAATATTCGGCCCTGTCGCCAGGGAGCTGAGGTCAAAAAGATTTATGAAAATTATATCTCTTGCCCCCGAGGTACTTTAACTGCAAGATTATCCATTATGGCCAAGAAGAAGCTTCACATAAGAAAGGACGATAAGGTAATGGTAATCGCCGGAAAGGAAAAAGGAAAGATCGGCACGGTCTTGAAGATGATTACCAAAGAAGAAAAGGCCATAGTAGAAAAACTAAATATTGTAAAAAGGCATACAAGACCTGGAGGTAAAGCCGCTAAGGGAGGAATTATCGAAAAAGAGGCCCCAATTCATATATCTAATCTGATACTTGTGTGTGGGAAATGTGCTGAGGCAACAAGGGTGGGCAAGAAGGTGCTTGAGGATGGCAATAAGGTCAGGTTTTGCAAGAAGTGTGGAGAGATCTTAGACAAATAATTTTGGGCCTTGAGCTTTGACATTGATTTGACATTTGAGCTTCAATTTCTGGCTGTCTATAGAGTTTGGACGCTTATTACAATAACTCGTAAAAAAGAAACATTAGCGTGTCTCGACTAAAGGAAAAATATGTTAGAGAGATTGTGCCGACCATGATTAAAGAGTTTGGCTATCGAAATATCATGGAGGTGCCAAAGCTTGAAAAGGTGATTCTCAACATGGGTCTTGGTGAGGCAATACATAATATCAAGGTTCTCGACTCAGCTGTTGAGGAATTAGCCCTCATTGGTGCGCAGAGACCTGTTGTGACAAGGGCCAAGAGATCCATTGCCAGCTTCAAGGTGAGGGAAGGGATGCCTATAGGATGTATGGTCACATTAAGAAGAGAGAGAATGTACTATTTTTTAGATAAGCTTTTTAATGTAGCCCTTCCCAGGGTTAGAGATTTTCGAGGTTTGCCAGATAAGGCCTTCGATGGTCGGGGTAATTATACATTAGGTATTAAGGAGCAGATTATATTTCCTGAGATCAATTATGATAAGATTGACAAGGTAAAGGGCCTTAATATTACCATTGTTACTACCGCCAAGACAGATGCAGAAGGTCGCTTTCTGCTTGAGAGAATGGGATTGTTATTTCGGAGGTAAGAAGGAGGTTACCTTGGCGAGAAAATCTTTGATTGTAAAGGCAAGGAAAAAGCCGAGATTTTCTTCTCGTAGGTATAACAGGTGCCCTATTTGTGGTAGAAGCAGGGGTTTCTTAAGAAGATTTGGGATTTGCAGGATTTGTTTCAGAAGCTTGGCCTTACGAGGTGATATACCAGGTGTTATCAAATCCAGCTGGTAGATGAGTGGTAATGGGGATACGCAATGACGATGACTGACCCTATAGCGGATATGTTAACGAGGATTAGAAATGCGATTATGGCCTCATATGATACGGTAGAAGTTCCATCCTCCAAAATGAAGATTAATATAGTTAAGGTACTGAAATTTGAAGGATATATAAGGAACTACAAGATAGTCAAAGAAAGCAAGCAAGATATTGTAGTAATTTACTTAAAATATAATGAGGACAAGAGCCCTGTTATCAAAGGTCTCAAGAAGATAAGCAAGCCAAGTTGCAGAATATATTCGAGGTGCAAGAAGATCCCCAAGGTATTAAATGGTCTTGGCATCAATATCATTTCAACCTCAAAGGGGGTAATGACAGATAGAGAGGCAAGGAAAATGGGGTTGGGGGGAGAGATTATTTGCTCGGTTTGGTAGCAGGAGGGTGTATGGGATGTCAAGGGTAGGAAGAAAACCGATTATTGTGCCGAAAGAGGCAGAGGTCACCTTTGATGGTGAAATGCTATCCGTGAAAGGACCTAGGGGGGAATTAAGGCGCCTTATTCATCCTAAAGTGAGATTGGATATCACTGACTCTCAAATTTCGCTATCAATTTCTGATAACTCGAAAGAATCTAAATCATTTTTTGGTCTTTTTCGCTCGCTAATAGCCAATATGGTCTTAGGCGTTACCGAGGGATTTAGTAGGACTCTTGAGATAATTGGTGTAGGACATAGGGTTGAACTTTCAGGTAATCAGTTGGTATTGAATTTGGGTTATTCAGATCCTATTAAATATGATATCCCCAAAGGAATACAGGTTCAGCTTGATCAAAAGAATAAGGTAGTTTTGAGTGGGATAGACAAGGAACTTCTGGGGATCACAGCAGCCAAGATTAGAAGTTTCAGAATCCCAGAGCCTTACAAGGGAAAAGGGGTCAGATATCTGGAAGAAACAGTCAGACGAAAGGCAGGAAAGACAGGGGCAAAAGCGTAAAGTAGTCTTTCCCAATAAACACAAAAAATGATCTCTATCAAGGACAAGAGAGAGGCGCGGCTGAAGAGGAAAAAGAGGGTGCGAAAGAAAATAAAAGGGACACCCGAAAGGCCACGCTTGACTGTTTTCAAGACAGCGAGGCATATGTATGCCCAAATCATAGACGACAGCAGTGGAAAGACCCTGGTAGCAGCATCAACCATGTCCAAGAATCTTAAGTCTAAGGCTAAAGGCCTCAGCGGTAACACAAAAGGTGCCATTTTGGTTGGTGAGACTATTGGAAAGGAAGGGAGAAAAAAACGTATCAAGAGGGTTGTTTTTGACAGGAACGGCTTTCTCTATCACGGGAGGGTTAAAGCGCTTGCTGATAAGGCAAGAGAGAATGGTCTGGAGTTTTAATAAAGGGACCCCCAATATAGGAGCGGTAGTTGATTAAAGAAGATGAAGATGTAGAATTAATCGAGAAGGTTGTCTATATCAATAGGGTTGCAAAGGTTGTGAAAGGGGGGCGCAGGTTTAGTTTTAGCGCTATAGTAGTTGTTGGCGATGGTAAGGGTATGGTAGGTACTGGGCTTGGAAAGGCAAATGAAGTACCAGAGGCTATAAGAAAGGGCAGAGAAAGGGCCAAAAAGGATATGAGGCCGGTTTCACTTCTAGAAGATTCTATTCCATATGAGGTAATCGGGGTCTCTGGTTCTAGTTCTGTTCTGCTTAAGCCAGCCCGTCCAGGAACTGGTATTATAGCTGGAGGAGCTGTTAGGGCAGTTTTAGAGGCAGCCGGTGTCAGGAATGTTGTTAGCAAATGCCTCCGTTCCCATAATCCCCACAATTTGGTTAAGGCCACCCTCGATGGACTCACGTCTTTGAGAACCCCGGAGGAAATAGCAAGATCAAGGGGGAAGACCCTAGAAGAAACCCTGACCTGAGCAATAATGGATTTACAGGAGCCTCTTATGAAATTGCATGAATTGATGCCGTCGAAAGGTTCTGGAAAAAAGAGAAGAAGAATCGGCAGGGGAGAGGGCTCGGGAAGAGGAAAAACCGCTGGTAGGGGGACAAAAGGACAGAACTCACGTTCTGGCAGGGGAGTCCCCTTAGGGTTTGAAGGGGGGCAAATGCCTCTTCAGAGAAGAATTCCAAAGCGGGGCTTTACGAATACTTTCAAGAAACAGTATGAGATTATTAACATAAAGGATCTTAGACATTTTAAGTCAGGTGAAATAGTTGACAGGGCCACATTGTTTGAGGCCGGCTTGGTAAGAAAGGATAAGGCAGTAAAAATCTTGGGAGCAGGGGACATATCTTTTCCCTTAAACATAAAGGTTAACAAAGTCAGCCAGGCAGCGAGAGAGAAGATTGAATCTGCTGGTGGTACGGTAGAGACAGGCTAAAAGTGATTGGTGGTTTCCAAAATATAACGAAGATCCCTGAACTTAAGAAAAGGATAATCTTCTCCCTATTAATGCTGGCGGTTTACCGGCTTGGGTGTCACATTCCAACACCTGGTATTGATCCGGTAGCTTTGGCTGCATTCTTCGGGGCCAGGGAGGGCACCTTATTTGGTCTCTTTGATATGTTTTCAGGTGGGGCCCTCCGTAGGCTGTCAGTCATGGCCTTAGGGATAATGCCTTACATAAGTTCTGCCATTATTCTCGAGCTTCTCACAGTAGTTGTTCCGCATTTAGAAAAATTGAAAAAGGAGGGAGAGGCTGGGCGAAAAAAGATTACAAGATATACACGCTATGGGACCGTAATGCTTAGCCTCATACAAGGCTTTGGCATATCGATAGGTCTGGAGAATATGCAAAGCCCTGAAGGGCAGATGGTTGTTCTGGACCCAGGGTGGTCTTTCAGGCTCATGAGCATGATAACGTTAGCTGCCGGTACAACTTTCTTGATGTGGCTCGGCGAGCAAATAACAGAGAGGGGCATTGGAAATGGTATCTCATTAATCATTTTTTCTGGAATTGTGGCGAGGTTGCCCTCAGCCGTTGGCAATTCATTTCGCTTGATGGGTACTGGAGAGATGAGTCCCTTTTTTGGGCTTCTTTTGGTTGTTTTTATGATAGCCATTGTTGGGGTTATTATTTTCGTTGAAAGAGGTCAGAGACGGATACCGGTCCAATATGCAAAAAGGGTTATAGGGAGGAGGATGTATGGGGGACAGAGTACGCATCTTCCACTAAAGGTTAATACTGCTGGTGTCATTCCCCCGATATTTGCCTCTTCCATTATTATGTTTCCAGCTACCATAGCGGGTTTCCTAAATGTGAAGCAGATTGGCTGGCTTGAATTCATTGTGAGTTCCTTGGCGCCTGGTCGTCTGATATATACCTTGCTTTACGTAGGTTTCATAATCTTCTTTTGTTATTTTTACACGGCTATTCATTTTAATCCTACTGAGGTTGCAGACAACATGAAAAAGTATGGTGGGTTTATCCCTGGTATTAGGCCTGGTAAAAGTACGGCCGAATATATAGACCGGGTACTCACAAGGATAACGTTCAGCGGAGCCATGTACGTTTCTATTATCTGTATTTTGCCCGAAATCTTGATTTACAGGTTGAATGTCCCCTTTTATTTTGGAGGAACAGCCCTTTTGATTGTGGTTGGTGTAGGTATGGATACCATCACCCAGATAGAGACTCATTTGCTGACCAGGCACTACGAGGGTTTTATGAAAAGGGGCTTAGGGAGAGTTAGATAGACTATGAAGGTCAAGGCATCTATAAAAAAGAGATGCAGGAATTGCAAGATTGTCAAAAGGAAGGGTGTGCTTAGGGTAATCTGTGATAATCCTCGGCACAAACAGAGACAGGGTTAAGTGTTTAAGAGTTAAGAATCCAAGATTTTGTAGGGCTTCTTAAGGAGAAGTGCATTGGCCAGAATTGCTGGTGTTGATTTACCAAAGGGAAAGAGAATCGAGATAGCTTTGACCTATATTTATGGCCTGGGCAGAAGCAGTTCTCGGAAGATTCTAGAGAGGGCAGGAGTAGGCCTTGATACCAGATCAGATCAACTGACTGAAGGGCAGGTAACAAGTATCAGAAAGGTTATTGATGAATCCTTTAAGGTTGAAGGAGATCTGAGACGGGAAGTATCCATGAATATAAAGCGCCTCATGGATATGGGGTGTTATAGGGGTTTAAGGCACAGAAAATCCCTTCCGGTGAGAGGGCAGAGAACCCACACAAATGCAAGAACGAGGAAGGGGCCGAGCAGGACAATTGGAAGACGTAAGAAGTAAGCCTCTGAGGGGATAATGGCCAAGGAATCAGGAAAAGCTAGCAAAGGCAAAAGAGAGAAGAAGATTGTTGTTAATGGGATTGTTCATATTCAATCTACCTTCAATAACACTATTGTTACCGTCACCGATATGAATGGCAACGTCATAGCCTCATCGAGTCCTGGGCAGTTAGGGTTTAAAGGTTCCAGGAAGAGCACCCCCTTTGCTGCTCAGTTGGCGGCACAGAATGCATTAAGGAAGGCAATGGCTGTAGGTCTGAAAACTGCCGAGGTTTGGGTTAAGGGGCTTGGAGTCGGAAGGGAAGCTGCCTTGAGGGCATTGCAGATGGACGGCTTTTCGGTTACCATGATTAGGGATGTGACCCCCATTCCACATAATGGTTGCAGGCCTCCAAAGAGGAGAAGGGTGTAAACAGAAACTACCTGAACATTTAGGAGGTAGACTATTGGCTCGATATGTTGAGGCTACATGCCGGTTGTGCAGGAGGGAAAATCTTAAAATTTTCCTGAAAGGTGATAGGTGCTATACTGACAGGTGCGCCTTTGAGCGACGTTCTTATGCCCCAGGTCAACATGGACAGAGGAGGGGGGGAAAGATCTCCGATTACGGGATACAGCTACGAGAAAAACAAAAGGTAAAGAGAATATATGGAGTGTTAGAAGGGCAATTTCGAAGGTATTATAGCAGAGCTGATAGGCAAAAGGGTATTACAGGCACAAACCTGTTGATCCTGTTGGAACGTCGATTGGATAATATGGTATATCGGATGGGTTTTTCCTCTTCAAGGGATCAGGCAAGACAACTGGTTAGGCATAATCATTTCACTGTGAACGGAAGTAAGGTCAATATACCATCTTACCAGGTGAAGGTTGCGGATGTAATAGAGGTGAGAGAAAAGAGTCGCAAGATCCCGGTGATTCTGGAAGCAATGGAGACGGTTGTTAGGCGGGAGATACCTCCGTGGCTGGAGGTTGATGGGGATAATTTCCGTGGTGTAGTTAAGGCATTTCCCAATCGCGAAGAGTTGACCATGCCCATCAACGAGCAGCTTATAGTTGAGCTATACTCTAAGTAAGCGGGCTAAGGTGGCAAAAAGGCTTGAAGTGCCCAAAGTCAGGGGTCCGATATATCTCCATAATTCTACTTTGTAGTTGTCCGTTTTGAGATTTGCGTTTAGCATCTGCTTTGGGCACTTTAGTTATCCATCTTTTCCCTTTATGACTTTAGCTCGCATTAGGCACTTTAAACCCTGGCCCAGTTCTGGCCTATAGGTTTAGTAGTCTAATTAAGGCATATACTGGCTTTTAGACTTGGTGGTCTGATTGGAACATATAGCACCAGGGCGGGCTTTAGGCACTTTGTTTGAGGTGATTTACATTTATGAAAAAGCTACATCATAGAAATTGGAGAGATTTGATAAAACCTAAAATGATAGAGATCGAAACCGATTCTTTTACTGACTTCTACGGAAAATTTGTCTGTCAGCCACTGGAGAGGGATTTCGGGATAACCCTCGGTAATTCTTTACGACGGATTCTCCTGTCCTCTCTGCATGGTGCAGCAATCGTTTCCGTAAAATTTGATGGTGTCCCCCACGAATTTACTACTATTCCCGGCATTCAAGAAGATGTGACTGATATCATCTTAAATCTAAAGGAAGTGAATCTTAAAGTGGTTGAACAAGAAGAGGAGGAGGGGGAAGAAGAGGAGATTATGATCTATCTGGATGTTAAGGGGGAAAAGGTGGTAACGGCTGGCGATATAATAACTGGCGGGAAGGTTGAAATAATGAATCCGGACCAGCATATAGCCACCCTCAATAAGGATGCTGTTCTGCATGCAGAGATGTCGGTTAGTACCGGTAGAGGATATGTTCCTGCAGAAAAGAATGTAACAGAAGATCAACAAATTGGAGAGATACCTATAGATGCTCTTTTTTCGCCAATCAGGAGAGTCAGCTATGTAGTTGGTAATGCAAGGGTTGGGCAGAGGACTGATTATGATAAATTGGCGTTAGAGATCTGGACAGATGGAACGGTGAATCCACGAGATGCACTGGCCTATGCTGCAAAAATTTTAAAGGAACAGGCTACCCCTTTTATTAATTTCGAGGAAGAACCGGAAGAAGAAGTAGAAAAAGAGGAAAAGGAGGAGGAAGAGAGGATAAATGAAAATCTCTTTAGGCCTGTAGGCGAGCTTGAGCTCTCCGTACGCTCCGCTAATTGTCTGAAGAATGCTAATATAAGGTATATTTACGAATTGGTTCAGAAGACAGAAAGCGAAATGCTAAAAACCAAGAATTTCGGAAGAAAATCCCTGAATGAGATAAAGAGAATCCTGGAGGAAATGGATCTTCAGTTTGGCATGAAACTGGAAAATTTCCCCGCCCCCAAACAGGAAGAGGAGGAAGGAGGGGAAGAGAGCAAAGAGGATCAGGATCAATGAGACACAGAAGGGCAGGGAAAAAGCTTGGTCGTGATTCAGCCCATCGAAGGGCCATCTTAAGAAACTTGGTTACTTCTCTGTTTAGACATGAGGAAATCTCAACAACATATGCAAAGGCCAAGGCGGTACGGCCTATTGCTGAAAAGATGATTACCTTGGCAAAAAGAGCGGATCTTCATGCACGACGTCAGGCCCTTTCCTATATGATGGATAAATCCGTTGCCCATAAATTGTTTGATCAGATGAAGGATCATTTTGTGGACCGCCAGGGTGGTTACATCAGGATCTTAAAAACAGGTCACAGGAGTGGTGATAATGCACCTTTAGCTCTTATCCAGTTGTTGTTGGCAGGTGAGGGGAAGACTGCAAGGAAAAAGGCTGCACGAGGCGCAAAGAGTGGAAAAAAGGTTCCTGAAAAGGTTTCAGATAAGGGGGCTAGATCCAAAGGGAAAATGCAAGTTTCTGAGGATGGACAGGAGAAGATAGAGAAGCCTAAAAAGAAAGATGCTGAGTAGAAGAGAGAAAAGGTTAAAGCTCAAGAGATCGATCACTGTTTTTCAAGAAAAAAAGCTCCCTTCCTGATTGAAAGGGGGCTTTTTTTAAGAAATAGTCAGTTGTCCGTTGTTAGAAAGATAATCATAGGCGGGACAACTGACTACTGACAACTATCAACGGGCATTATCTCATGTATAGATTTAATCACAAAGACCTGTTGGGAATGGATCAACTCTCAGTTAACGATATAAACATGATCTTGGATACTGCCGATGCGTTCGTGGAGATCTCTTCAAGAGATATAAAAAAGGTTCCAACACTAAGAGGTAAGAGTGTGGTCAGTTTTTTTTATGAGCCAAGCACCAGGACAAAGGCATCTTTTGAAATGGCCGCCAAGAGACTCAGTGCAGATACTCTAAGTCTTTCAGCAACAGATAGCAGTATGGTAAAGGGAGAGACGCTCATAGATACTGCCCGGAACCTTCAGGCAATGAATCCAGATATTATTATCCTGAGACATTCTTCCAGCGGGGCCCCGCATCTTTTGGCCAGATACGTGGATGCGGGCGTAATCAATGCAGGAGATGGAATGCATGAACATCCCACTCAGGCACTGCTGGATCTATTCACCATTAGGAAAAAGAAGGGCAGGATAAAGGGATTACGAGTTGTTATCATTGGAGACATAGCTCACAGCAGGGTAGCGAGATCTGATATAATAGGCCTCAGGAAGATGGGTGCAGATGTGACAATATCGGGTCCACCAACCATGATTCCGGTTGATGCAGAGTCACTAGGCGTAAAAATTGTCTTCGATCCAGCAAAGGCATTAAGGAACAAGGATGTTATCATGATGTTGCGGATTCAGCTCGAAAGGCAGAATGGAATCCAATTTCCGAGCCTGCGGGAGTATTCCCTTTTTTTTGGTCTGAATAAGGAACTCATGAAAGGGGCAAAAAAGGATGTCATTATAATGCATCCGGGGCCCATAAATAGGGGTGTTGAGATAACAGGAGATGTGGCGGATGGCCCCTCTTCTGTTATACTGGATCAGGTGAGCAATGGTGTGGCTATAAGAATGGCCCTGCTTTATTTGCTGATTGGTGGGGGGAGAGGTGATAACCTGGATTAAAGGTGGAGAAGTAATAGACCCTCGCTCTGGAACAAAAAGGACACTGGATATTGTTATACAAAAGGGAAAGATTGAAAGACTCCTCCCCCCTGGGAACTTCAGTCCTCCTGGAGATATCGATTTGAAGATAATCGATGCCTCTGGGATGATAGTAACACCTGGTCTCATTGATATGCATGTCCATTTCAGGGAGCCGGGAGAGGAGTACAAAGAGACAATCGCCACTGGAAGCCAGGCTGCTGCCGCAGGAGGATTTACCGCTGTGGCATGTATGCCTAACACAAATCCTATAAATGATTCACGATCTGTTACCGACTTTATCTTGGAGAGGGCGCGAAAGGCTAACCTCACAAGGGTTTATCCGGTTGCGGCCATAAGCAGGGGTTTGAGGAGTGAATCACTGACTGAATTTGGTGACCTCAAACAGGCAGGTGCCGTGGCTGTATCCGATGATGGGAGACCAGTAACCAGTAGTGAACTTATGAGAAGGGCGATTGAATATGCACGATTTTTCAATCTACCAGTGATATCTCATTGTGAGGATCTCGATCTGTCAAATAAGGGTGTTATGCATGAGGGCACTATTTCAACCCGGCTGGGTTTACGAGGGGTTCCGGCGGCGAGCGAAGAGATAATGGTTGTACGGGAAATACTTCTTGCAAAGTTAACCGGTTATCCTGTTCATATTGCCCATGTTAGTACCGAGGGATCTGTCACATTTATTAAACAAGCCAAGGAAGAAGGGGTTCCTGTGACAGCTGAGACAGCCCCACATTATTTCAGTCTTGATCACACAGCCCTCACCGACTTTGACACCAACGCCAAGATGCGTCCCCCGTTGAGGGAACCCAAGGATGTGGAGGCCATAAAGAGGGGACTTTCTCAAGGTGTGATAGACGTTATTGCAACCGATCATGCCCCTCACAGCCCATTGGAGAAAGACGTAGAGTTTGATAATGCCGCATTTGGTATAATAGGCCTGGAGACGGCTTTATCTCTTACGTTGGCCCTGGTCAGGGATGGGGTAATAGATCTACCTACTGCCATAGCAAAGCTTTCCTATAATCCCGCCTCCATTCTCAGCGTAAAGGGTGGCTTTATCGAAGAGGGAAAAGAAGCGGATCTAACAGTAATAGACCTGAATAGTGAATATGTGGTACAGAAGGAAGGTTTTAAATCAAAGAGCCATAATTCCCCTTTTATTGGCTGGAAGATGACAGGTAGGGCCATTTTGACCATGGTCGGAGGAAGGATTGTCTGGGAGTCCAATGAACAACGCAATCCTGATAGTTGATGACGAATTAAGTATGCGGGAATTCCTTGAGATCCTATTGGCCAAGGAAGGTTACAGGGTAAGTTGTGCAGCTAGTGGGGAGGAGGCGTGTAGTGTTCTGGACAGAGAAATATTTGACTTGGTTATTACCGATATTCGGATGGACACCATAGATGGTATAGGTGTCTTAAGAAAGGTAAAAGAGGTCAATTCTGAGACTCCGGTGATAATTATATCGGCATTTGCTACAGCAGAGACAGCCGTTGAGGCCATGAAGGATGGGGCTTATGACTATATTCCCAAGCCTTTTGACACCGGTGAATTCAAAAAGATTGTCCGAGATGCCATTCATAAAAAGACGGTTTCAAGGGATGAGGAGGAGGATCATTTAAGAAAAGGGTACCATTTTGGTTGTCTAGTCGGTGAAAGCCCTGAAATGAAGAGGATCTATGACCTGATCCAAAGGGTTGCCAGCACCAAGACAAACATACTTATCTCCGGTGCAAGTGGCACAGGCAAGGAGCTTGTGGCCAGGGCCATACATGGGCAGAGCCAGAGGCAAGATAAGCCCTTTGTTGTCATCAACTGTGCCGGGATTCCTGAGACATTAATTGAGAGCGAACTTTTTGGTCACAAGAAGGGAGCATTTACCGGAGCAAGTACAGATAAGGCCGGTCTTTTTGAAGCGGCAGACAGGGGCACAGTATTCTTTGACGAGATAGGTGAGCTAAGTCCGGCCATTCAGGTTAAGCTCCTGAGGGTTATTCAAGAAAAGACCTTTACCAGGATTGGAGAAACTAAGGAGAGAAGGGTAGATGTAAGATTCATATCGGCAACGAACAAGAATCTTGAAGAGGAGGTAATGAATGGGGGCTTTCGGGAGGATCTATTTTTTCGACTGAATGTTATCGAGATTTCAATGCCTCCTCTAAGAGAAAGAAAGGGAGATCTGCCCCTTTTGGCCCACCATTTCTTGGGTAAATACTCCAAGGAATCAGAAAAGGATATAAAAAAGGTATCTACCTATGCAATGGATATACTGAGTCAATACCCCTTTCCAGGCAATGTAAGGGAGTTAGAGAACATAATTGAGCGGAGTGTGGCACTGGAGACCTCCAATATTGTTTTGCCCCAGAGTCTGACCCTTTCTGATCTTAAAAAGGTTAGAGTAAAGGAAGATAGACGCCGTACCGACCTGGGTCCTGATGGAATTGAACTCGATAGGGTGATGGCTGAGATAGAAAGGGATTATATCCTCAAGGCCATGGAAATCGCTCATGGGTCAAAGCAAAGGGCTGCTGAGCTCTTGGGCATCACCCCTGATTCTCTGAAGTATCGTCTAACTAAATTGGATTCTTAGCCTTCTTTGCCCTATTACTCTCCGTTGATTTGTAAAAACGTGCAAGAAGATGAAATTCGAGGGTGAAAATCACCCTCTTTGGGTGAAAATCACCGTCCCGTGTGCGACGCTCTTTCACTATGTAAAAGGCACTCAGTTCTTTAAGATTAGGAAAGAAAGGGTGTAAGGTGCTGTAAATATAGCCATTTTATTTTTGGTAATGGGTAGCTTTGTTCTATGGCATGATACTTGCTCGAGAATACAACAGAGACTCTAATGTTCATGGTGAAGGGAGGTGAGTACCCAAGCATAATACTTTTTAGGTTTTATGGTTAATCATAGTCAATAGCATAAAATGTAAGGAGAACAAAGATGTTAACAAAATTCATTAATAAGAACGAAGAAGGTTTTACCCTTATCGAGCTGATGATCGTTATTGCGATCATCGGCATCCTGGCAGCCATCGCCATCCCTCAGTTCAGTGCATACAGGACCAGATCATTTAACTCGGCGGCAACGGCTGATCTGAGAAATGCCGCGACAGCCCAGGAGGCCTATTTTGTGGATAATCAGGGATATACCGCGACGACAGGGACTCTTATAGGTCCCACATATGGCCTTTACCTTTCGGATAATGTTGTTTTCGCTATAACAGGCATAACTACCGGTGGTTATACAATGACCGCATCTCATCCCAAGGGAGATAAGACTTTTACCCTGATAGGTCCTGGAGGTAAAATTACCAAATAAGACCTCATCTTGTTTTGTTAAGGGATCGGTGGCTTGTTTGACGTAGCCCCTGATCCCTTCTCATTGAGTTTCAGGGATCACCTCTCCCTCGCCTGTGCTATTAATGTTCTTGTCCAGGTATACTTTTATTGAAGAGATAAGGGATGCTTTTTTGAGATATACTTTAGATAGAAGCTTCAGAAGAACCTTCTCATCAACCTGTATTTTGTCGAATTTTTCCCCTTTTTCTGTTATTTCTTCCAACAACGAGCGAAGGTCAGCATCTTTTGTTATCTCTATGAACTGTTCGAGTGCTTTGTCTGCTTGCACATTCATGCCTTTTATTGAATATATTTCGGAAAGATAGAGTAATGCCTTTGGGTCGAGAGGGTCTAGCTCTTGAGATCTTTTATATTGGATGAAAGCCTTACCATATAACCCTTTTTTTCTATAAGCATATCCCAGTCTTAATAGAGTGGAGGTATCGTCAGGCTTTAATTTGAGCGCCGTCTCCAATTGCTGGATCGCTTCTTCAATTCGTCCTATTTTCAACAGTAAAAAGCCGAGGTTACTGTAGGCCTCGTGTAGATTCTTATTGTATCGAATGGCATTACTAAATTCGTGTATAGCTTCTTCAATATATCCCTTTTCCGCCAATATTACCCCTTTATTATTGTGCATTTTTGGTAAAAAAGGATATATTCGTTCAGCCTTGAGATAATTCAAGAAGGCTTTATCTTTTTCTCCCATTTTATGGTACTCTACGCCGATATTATGAAAGGTCAAGTGTTTATCCAGCGGATTAATGGTGATCTTTTTTGTTAACGCTGTAAGATAATGCGCCAATGCCTCTTTGTGCATATTCTTTTCTCCATAATATTTTCCAAGATTGTGCCAGGGACGCCATAGATCGGGTGCTTTTTCTGTCGCAGCCATCCAGAGGCTTTCTTCAGTTTTCCAAAGGGCATTGCGTATAAAAGTAGAATGCCCCTGGGCAACAATTAAGCAAATAATGAAGGTTATCATTACTATTTGAATTGGTTTTCTGAAAAGGTAATACTTGATCGCAGCAACCAGCAAGATGACCGCAGGAACAAAGAGAAACATGGAAGGGATATAGTTTCTGTGTTCAAATATTAATTCAAGAGGAAGAAAAGAAGATTCGATGATATGGTTTAAAAAGAAGAATAGTATGCCAAAGGCGATAAAAGGACGTCTCCTCGATAGATAAAACGCAAAGAACAATATTCCGACTATGAATAAAATAGAGAATAAAGTAGTGGGCGGATTCAGCAATGTATTTGAAATGGTTACATCATGGTCTATAGATAGCCTCGTAGGAACAGGATAGAAAATGAGGGTTAGATAAAATAGTATAATCCTTGGCTCTGAAAGTAATCTTTCCTTTAGGGTAAAGGCTCTCTCTTTGTATAGGCCCAGTATGGATATGTCTTTATGGGAGAGAAAATAATAGGCTATACCCATGCATATGACCAGGAGAATGATTACGGAAGCGGCCTTGACGTTTTTTTTCAAAGTCTCTTTTCTCAGACCCTGGATGAGAAAGAGATCAAAAAGATAGATACTTGCGGGAAGCATGAAGGCATTTTCTTTGCTTCCCATTGCCAGCAGTCCTGCGATGGCACACAAACTAAAGAAAATGATTTTTTTACGGGGTATTCCAGCTTTTCTCCCCTTCAGGTAAAAGTACATAGAGATGATATAAAA
>JABXJY010000174.1 GCA_013375385.1 Desulfobacterales bacterium | reverse complement strand
TCATGTCCAGGCTCTTGGGGGAAACCCCCGCCATCTCTATGGCCTTGACAGAGGCCTGGGTGGTCAAATCCGTAGAGTTTTCCCTTCCTCCCTTTGATGAGATGCGTCGCTCTTTGATGCCGGTGCGCCGTGTTATCCATTCATCGCTGGTATCCAGTATGCTCTCAAGGTCTTTGTTGGAAAGCATCCTTTTGGGTATTGATGAACCCGTGCCTTATTTGCTCCAGCCACCTCAGTTACATCATAGACCAATTCCGTGCCGGCTTCATAACGCCCAACACGCATTGGCCTATGCAGCGCTGACCTGCGAAACTCCTCCTCAAGCTCCTTATAGACCTCAATAGAATATTCTACAGCCATCCTTGCTTCCTAACTGCACCACAACCCTGCCCAGGAATAAGAAAAGGAGGGTATCATTGTTTTTTGCCATGATCGAAACCCACTATCCGCACAATTTCATTGAAGTTCCACAGTCATAACAGTATCAGAGTTTTGAGGCTGAGGTCAAACCTCCCGGACCTTGCGGAACACCGGGTAAGGAGGTCAAAGCGGGGGTTGGGAATATGGCGAGTAGTGCTATTCCAGGATTCCATATTCTCTGGCCAGCGTTTCATCGTAGCTGGCTTTTCTTGATGGGCAGCGTTTTCGGGGGCAGAGTTGACAGCTATAGAATGCAATCTCCGTAGGAAAGTAGATACCGGATAATGACTTACTCGGGATCATGAGAAGGCTTTGGTTGAGCCTCACCCCGATAGAGGCTTCCACATCTCCGAGGATTGAAAACAACGGCCTCTGCTCTTCGATAGGCCAATCCTTCAAGGACCCTGGGCTCATGGAAGACATTCCGTCGAGGGCATACCTGGAACGGAATCGATCTTCTAAGTATCTTCGAGCCGTGACCAGGGCTATATTTCCAATTGTATCGAGATAGTACTGTTTCAACAGATCCTTGCATGATCTGGCCTTTGTTTCCAGTTTATCGCCGATGGTGACGACATAAGGAAAAACACGCTCCACACCTTCCAGATTTTTCCGAAGGACCCGGCTCTTCAAACAAATTCCATCTATCCGTATGGCATCTTCAAGCTTCTCCTCGATATAGCAAACCCTATAGACTGCCCTGGCTTTGATGAGGGGCTGGGCGAGCTCAACAAGGGTTTGAACTTGACTCCAATCCCCTGATCGTTCCATGTGGAGACTTCGCTTGATTTCTCCAAGGTCCAGGCTTACGGGTATATGTTCCAGATTCTCCATTGCGGTATACGATACGAGTGAAAAAATTGTCTTTTGGATGAGGAATTATAGGATAAAGGCGCATCCGTGTCAACTGGATAAGACCTAACATGATAAGGCAGGCTTTTCCCCTTGACCCACTTCCTCATACCTTGTAAATATACCTAACATCACCCTTTCAGGGTCTTTCCGGACTATTTTTTCATTGTTTCCAAAACCTTATTTTGAGGTGAAACATATGCTGATCATTGGCGAAAGAATAAACTCATCTCGCAAGGCGATTGCCGAGGCTATTTCATCACGTAACGCGGGCTTCATTCAGAAAGAGGCCAAAGCCCAAGTTGAGGCTGAGGCCAGCTACCTTGACGTCAATGCGGGGAGCTTTGTCGGAGAGGAAGCAAAGCATCTCAAGTGGTTAATCGAGGTAGTTCAGGAGGTGACCGACCATCCCCTCTGTATTGATAGTCCAGATCCGGAGGTTATCAAATCCGTGCTCCCCATGGTAAAAACTGCGCCCATGATCAACTCCGTTACCCTGGAACCCCGTCGTTTGGAAGGCATTCTTCCACTGGTGGTCAAATATAGATCCAAGGTCATAGCACTCTGCCAGGCAGAGGATTCCATGGCCGAGACCACAGAAGACAAGGTAGAGATGGCGGGCAGGCTCGTGGAAAAAGTCACTGCCTCTGGTGTGCCCCTTGATGATCTCTACATAGATCCGCTCGTATATCCCCTTGCAACCAATACCGAATCTGCCCTGGCGACCCTCAATGCGATTGAGCAAATCATGAAACAGTTTCCTAGTGTTCACACCACCTGCGGCCTGACAAATATCTCATATGGACTTCCCAACAGAAGGCTTGTCAATCGCACCTTTCTTGTCGCAGCAGTAGTCCGCGGGCTCGATTCTGCCATATTCGATCCCACCGACAAAGAACTTTATGGAGTTCTCAAGGCAGCAGTCATGGTTATGGGCAAAGATGAGTTCTGCATGGAATATATCAGGCCCTTCAGGGAAGGGCGTCTGGAATAAAATCGGTGAAGCATGACGCTCTGTCCGGGCGATATTGGTATCATGGCAACACCAGGGGGTAAATCCTTGACCATATGGCAAGGCAGATGCGAGGAATCATGTTACTTCAATTAGGAATGGAAAGAGAAAAGACATCTTCATAGATAAAAGACTTGACAATGTAGCAGCGACGGAGTTAAGGGAAAGCAGCGATTTGTTCACTGAATACTTTTTTTGTAAGGAGCTATTATGCTGGAGATAAGGTGGCATGGAAGAGGTGGTCAGGGTGCGGTTACCTCAGTAGAGATGCTTGCACTGGCTGCCATTGGAGAAGGAAAACATGCACAGGGCTTTCCCAGTTTTGGTCCCGAGAGAAAGGGTGCCCCAGTGGCAGCATTTAATCGGATTGATGACAAGCGGATAAAGGTCAGGTCACATATCTACACTCCAGATGTGGTTGTTGTCCTTGATTCGAGCCTTGTAGGCCTGGTCGATGTTACCGAGGGGTTAAAAGACGATGGCATCCTGATCGTCAATACAGCAAAAGCCGCAAAGCAGCTAAAGGAAGAGATGAACTTCAAGGGCACAGTTGCCACAGTGGATGCAACAAGAATCGCCCGGGACGAGCTGGGCGTTCCGATCACGAATACGACGATGTTAGGTGCTTTGATTAAGGTGCTCAAGGTCGTGAAACTGGATTCAGTAGAGGCCCCATTAGAGCACAAATTCGGAAGGATCGCTCAGAAAAACATGGCTGCCCTGAAGAGGGCCTATGAAGAAGTCAAGATCAGTTAGGAAGGAAATAAAGCTTGAGGTATTCTGATGACAAATAAGAAACGGCCAGAAACCTGGCAGGAGGTCAATCTGGGATGCATGGTATTCAGCCCTGGAAACGCAAGTGAGTACCATACCGGAAGCTGGAGGGATCGAAGGCCTGTATATGATAACTCCAAATGTATTAAATGTGGTATCTGTTATATATTCTGCCCCGAAGGGTGTATTTCACAAGATGCGGATGGATATTTTGTGGCAGATCTGGATTACTGCAAGGGTTGCGGCATTTGCGCCCATGAATGCTGGCCAGGTGCCATAACAATGCTTCAGGAGGGCTAAGCCATGACGAGAAGAACAGGTATGGAAATAGCGTTTGCTGCTGCGGAAGCAGTTGCGTTGTGTAAGCCTGATGTAGTGGCTGCCTACCCCATTACGCCTAACACGCATATACCAGAGCACTTATCGGATATTGTTGCAGATGGAAGAATTGATGCCGATTTTATTTGCGTAGAGTCCGAACATTCTGCCCTGAGCGCCTGTTGCGGTGCCTCGGCTGCAGGGGCGAGGACCTTTACGGCGACCAGTTCTCAGGGCCTGCTGTTTATGGCTGAGGTCATGCCGATTGTTTCAGCCATGCGACTGCCTGTAGTAATGGCAATTGGCAACCGGGCATTATCCGCTCCGATTAATATATGGAACGATCACAGTGATATCATGTCACAGAGGGACACAGGTTGGATTTCAGTATTTGCTTCAAATGGCCAGGAAGTGGTGGACATGGTCATTCAGGGCTTCAAGATCGCAGAGCACAGAGATGTTCTGCTGCCTCTCAATATCAATTTAGATGGTTTTCAGCTCACCCATGTGGTTGAGCCTATGTTGTTTCCAGATCAGGAGGAAGTTGAGAGGTTTCTCCCGGAATACAAACCCTATGCCACCGTTCATCCTGACAGGGTAGTCTCCATGGGGACCTTAGGCATGCCGGAGATATTTAATGAAGCTATGAAGGCCAAAGACATGGGCCTCATAAACTCAAAAAAGGTTATATTGGAGGTATGGAGGGAATGGGAAGAGCAGTTCGGCCGTAAGCATGAGCCCATAGAGGCCTATAGAACCGAAGGAGCCAATGTATTGTTGCTCACCGTTGGTTCAATGGGTGAGACGGCCGAGGTAGCCATTGATGAGTTGCGTGACAGGAAGATGCCCGCTGGATTATTAAAATTGAAGCTGTGGAGACCATTTCCCTTAGAAGAGCTGAGGAAGGCAGTGAAAGGCGCCAAGGTTCTGGCTGTCATGGACAGGGCAGTTTCTTGTGGAGGATCAGCGGGGCCTGTGTGTGCAGAGGTCAAATCTGCTTTGTATGGAGAGCCGGGCTGTCCTGTGATTGTTAATTACATAATCGGCCTCGGCGGGCGTGACGTTACTGCGGAGGATTTCATTCAGATAGTTGAAAAAGCGGCTAAGGCAGACAAAGAAAAGCCCAAGGAAGCCTATGAAATTTATGGAGTGAGAGGATCATGAGTATTGTAGAAAATTTTGATTTATATGCCCCAAGATTGGCGGATAAAGAGGAGTACTTTAGTGCTGGGCACCGTGCCTGCCAGGGATGCGGAGAGGCCCTGGCCATTCGCTTAATGTGCAAGGCTCTTGGTAAAGATACTGTGATTATTAATGCTACAGGTTGCATGGAGGTTATTTCAAGCCTCTACCCTACAACGGCGTGGAAACTGCCTTGGCTACACGTTGCCTTTCCGAATTCCGCATCGGTAGGATCGGGCGTGGAGGCCGGCTTGAAGGTCCTTCGACGTAAGGGAAGGATTCCGGATCGAGATGTGAAAGCAGTCTCTATTGGCGGAGACGGAGGTACTGTTGACATTGGTATTCAGGCACTTTCGGGAGCCATGGAAAGGGGACATGATCTGCTGTATGTCTGCTTCGACAATGAGGCCTACATGAATACCGGCATACAACGTTCTGGCGCTACACCCTTTGGGGCCTCCACGTCTACTGACCCTGTTGGGTCGGTTAGCTTTGGGAAGAAGGCATGGAAAAAAAATGTCGCTGAAATCATGGTGGCCCACAATGTGCCTTATGTGGCCACGGCATGTCACAGTTACCCCATCGATTTCATGAATAAGGTCAAAAAGGCGAGAAAGATAAAGGGACCGAGCTACATCCATTGTCTATCGGTATGTCCCACGGGCTGGCGATTGCTGCCAGAGCTCGCCATAAAGGCAGGGCGGCTAGCGGTAGAAACCGGTATATTTCCTCTCTATGAGGTAGACAACGGGCAATATAGAATGACTATTAGGCAGGAAAGGCTGAGGCCAGTAGAAGATTATTTGAAGCTTCAGGGTCGATTCCGTCACCTTGATCCAGAGGAAATAGAGCTGTTTCAGGAAAGGGTAAACCAGGAATATAAAAAATTAATGAGCAAGATTGAATGTCTACCTTCCTGGTCGGATCTATAACGAGAGTGAAGGCTTACATTAGAGAGGTGGTTCGAAAATGAATGAAGTCAGTATTTCGGAAGGTGAGATAAAGACTATCGTAAAGAGGTATCATGGCGAGAAGAGTGCATTAATTTCGATACTTCAAGATGTTCAAGGAGAGTATGCCTTCTTGCCCAAGGATGCTCTGAGCCTCCTCAGTGAGGAGATGGAGATACCGCTGAGTAAGATTTATGAAGTATCGACGTTCTATAACTCTTTCAGTCTCGTGCCTCGAGGCAAACACTTGATTGAAGTTTGTGCTGGAACTGCCTGCCATGTCAAGGGCGGACCAAAGATCCGCTCCAGGCTGGAAGCAGAATTAAGTATTGTATGTGGGGAAACTACCGAGGATCG
>JABXJY010000173.1 GCA_013375385.1 Desulfobacterales bacterium | reverse complement strand
GGGAAGCCTTTGACCGGATCGAAAAGGCCCTCGTGAAGATACGCCAAGCAAGGCTGTGAGTTCCAGGGACACCATGCTTCTCCCTTGACTTTGAAAGACGGAGGGTAAGCTCTCAGTAATTGAGATTGATAGGAATTATCGCGATAAGTACTCCTCAAATCATGATTTTGGAAATAGCACTTTATGAATCCTGAATGCCCTCCTTTTTCTCAGTATGATGTGGTTAAAAACTCAAAAACTTGCTAGAATAGCCTATGGCTCGAGAAGCGCAACACGCCTGCTTGCAGGAATGGGGGAAAACATGGAACAGGAAAAAATTATCTTGACTCGCCTCATAACTCCCCAGGGAGAGTTACAACTACAACAATTGGCAGAGACCGATGAAAAGAACCACCCTGTCTACGAGATCATCTTCAACGGCGTGTTTCTGATGGCCAGCTACAACGAGCTCTCAGAAAAGAGTTTAGCCGCTCTGGCCATCGAGCCACTGGCATCGGAACGGCAAGATATACGGGTTCTGGTCGGTGGCCTTGGAATCGGTCATACGCTCCGGGCTGCTTTGGATTGCGGAGGGATTCAGGCCGTGGACGTCGTTGAGATCCAAGAACATATCATCAGGTGGGCAAAGAGTATCTTCAGCGAGCTGAATGGCTATGCCTGCTTTGACCCGCGGGTGAACCTCATTGAGATGGATCTGGGAGACTACATTTTCACGACAGAGAAAACCTATGATACCATCATTCTGGACGTGGATAATGGTCCCACATGGCTGGCACTGGAAAGCAACCGGAGGCTGTATGAAAAGCCAGTCCTCCTTAAAATTAAATCCCTGCTGAGGGATGGTGGAGTGTTCAGTGTCTGGGCAGCGGAGAAATGTGCGGCCTTCCGGAAAAGGCTTGACGAGGTCTTTGGCCGAACAGAATTGATCGCGGTACAGGACAGGGACAGACGTGGTCGTTCAACCGATTATTTCCTATACCGGACACGGGCGGATGAGCGAAAGCAACTAAGGTCATGTCCGTAATGTATGATAAAAGAAAAAAGCTAATTCAAAAAGAGGGCTTTAACTTCAGGTTCAACCCAAAGGCTTGCATACAGTGCCAGGGGAAATGCTGCAATGGAGACAGCGGCAATATCTTTGTAAACAGCAAAGAGATAAAGGCTATATCCAGGTTTTTGGGAATTGAGATTTCTAGATTTATCGAGGAATATCTCATAAAGGTATCTTACAAATTCTCTTTAAGAGAGATAAAAGCAAACAAAGACTATACGTGTATTTTTTTTGATAATAGAAAGAACAGATGTTCTATCTATCCCGTCAGACCAAATCAGTGCAGGACATTTCCATTTTGGGCCTACTTTAAAGATAAACCAGAAGAAGTGGCCAGAGAGTGTCCCGGAGTATCATTGTGTGAAGCGGAGCAGAGAGAAGCGCAGTGTCGGGCACATATCAAGTAGGCATCGATATAGGCGGCACGTTCACCGATGTGGTCATCCTCGATCCAGGTTCCGGCCGCGTTGTAGTGGGAAAAAGGCTGACTTCCAGCGATAGCCCTGCCCAGGCCGTCATCGAGGTCATGCGGGAGATGCTGGAGCGTGATGACATTGCCGCCCGGGAGGTGGGCAAGGCCATCCACGGCACAACCCTCGTGACCAACCTGATTATCGAGCGTAAAGGAGCCACAACCGGCCTTCTGACCACCCGGGGCTTCCGTGACGCCTTGGAGATAGGCCGGGAGATGCGCTACGACATTTACGACATATTCCTGGAGCTGCCCAAACCGATGGTCCGCCGGAGCCGACGCCTTGAGGTCACTGAAAGGCTGGACAACCACGGCCGAGTCTTAATCCCCCTCACCCACGAGGAAGCCGAGCGGGCGGTGGACCAACTCCTGGCTCTCGGCGTGGAATCAGCCGCCGTATGTTTGCTCCATTCTTTTCGAAACCCCACCCATGAGCGGATGCTCCGTGACCTGATACTGGCCAAGCGGCCCGGGTTTCCGGTATCTATCTCCTCGGAAGTCGTGGGAGAGGTGCGGGAGTACGAGCGCACCTCTACAACGGTTGCCAATGCCTACACCATGCCTGTTGGCCGCCGGTACCTGGGAGAACTGGACCGAGGCATGGCCGAGCTGGGGCTAGGGGGACGGCTTTACATCATGCTCTCTACCGGTGGCATCACCGCTCCCCAGACCGCTGCTGAACATCCCATTCGCCTGCTCGAATCGGGTCCTGCGGCGGGAGCCCTAGCCGCAGCCTGGACAGGGAAGCAGACGCAGCAGCCTAACGTTATCTCCTTCGACATGGGTGGCACCACTGCCAAGACCTGCATCATCGAAAACGGCAACCCCATAAGGGTCAACGAGTTTGAAGCAGGCCGCGTCTATCGCTTCAAGAAAGGGAGCGGCCTGCCGATCAAGATACCGGTCATCGAGATGATAGAGATCGGCGCGGGCGGAGGCAGCATCGCCACCATAGGCCCCCTTGGTCTCCTCAAAGTAGGGCCCGAGAGTGCCGGGGCCGACCCGGGTCCCGCCTGCTACGGTCGAGGCGGCAAGGGCCCCACAGTGACCGATGCCGATCTCATCCTGGGCTACCTGAATGCCAATTTTTTCTTGGGAGGCGAAATAAAACTGGACCCCGAACTTGCCCGGGCCACCTTAGCCAACAAACTCGCCCGACCCCTCAACCTCACAGTGGATCGGGCTGCCTGGGGGGTGCATGAAGTGGTCAACGAGAACATGGCTAACGCTGCTCGCATACACCTGGTGGAGAAGGGGCTCGACCCGCGGCGTTTCTCCCTAGTCGCCTTCGGCGGGGCGGGGCCCGTGCACGCGTATCAGGTTGCCCAGAAGCTCCGGCTTGAGACCGTCATTGTGCCCCCAGGGGCTGGCGTCTGTTCAGCCTTCGGCTTCCTGCTTGCGCCCATGGCCTTCGACTTCAGCCGCAGCTACATTGTGCGTCTGGAAGAAGTTCTATGGGAACGCCTGAATTCTATCTACACTGAAATGGAGGCGAGGGGCCGCCAGCTGCTCTTGGATGCTGGCGTCGCCCCGGAGGATGTGCAATTCATGCGCTCGGCAGATATGCGATATGTGGGACAGGGTTTCGAGATTGGTGTGTCGCTGCCACGGGGAGAATTCAACCGCGAGAGCCTGGAGGACTTCCGCTGCGCCTTCGAAAAGCAGTACCAGAGTATATACCAGCGCTTGTGCCCCGAGATACCCATGGAGTCCGTTAACTGGCGACTTACCGCCACGGGTCCGCGACCGGAAATCGGGGAGGCAAAGTGGTGGTCCCCGGGCGTGAGCCTCGCCTTGGCACTGAAGGGCGAGCGCCGGGCCTACCTTCCCGCGGAAGGCACATATGCGGAGGTGCCGGTCTATGACCGTTATCTTCTGCCCGTCGGCGCCGAGATAGAGGGGCCGGCCATCGTGGAGGAGAGGGAGAGCACGCTCGTCATCAACGGGCCGGGACAGGCGCAAGTGGACGAGTTCGGCAACGTCGTGGTCCGCCTGGAGTAATCTTGGCTCCAGAGCCGCTGTTCGTACTTTGCCTTGTCCACAAGGGACGCGCTTTCTTGTTGATTTGGAGGGTTACTTGAGTTCTGCCATGAGTCCAAACAGCTTTGATCCTATTACACTCGAGGTTCTCTGGAATCGCCTCATTTCCACTGTCAACGAGCAGGCCGCAGCGCTCATGCACGCAAGCTTCACCACTGTGGTGCGCGAAGCCGGGGATCTCTCCGCAGGCGTCTTCGACAAGCAGGGCAACATGCTCGCCCAGGCAGTGACCGGCACCCCTGGCCACATCAACACCATGGCCACCTGCGTGCGCCATTTTCTGCGGGAGTATCCAATGGACACCATGCAGGAGGGCGACGCGCTGATTACCAATGACCCCTGGTTGGCCTCTGGCCATTACCACGACCTCACCGTGGTTACGCCGGTCTTCCACCAGGGACGAGCCGTGGGCCTCTTTGCCAATACATGTCACATGATGGACATTGGCGGTTGCATCTTCGGGGCAGACGCAAGCTCCGTTTTCGAGGAAGGGCTTGCCATACCTATCATGAAGCTGGTCGACCGGGGGCGGGTGAACGAGGACCTCATCAAGATCATCCGGGCTAACGTGCGCGTTCCTCAACCGGTGCTGGGCGATATCTATGCCATGATCGCAGCCAACGAAGTCGGGGGCAAAAAATTGATCGAGATGATGGAGGACTATGACCTGTCGGACCTGAACGGCCTCTCGGCGGCCATCATCGAGCGCACCGAACGTTCCATGCGGGAGGCCATTCGGGCCATTTCAGACGGCACCTATCGTCACCAGATAGAGGTCGACGGTTTCGACGAGCCCATTGTGGTCAAGCTCACTATCACGGTGGCAGGGGACTGTATGGTTGCCGACTACTCGGGGACCTCCCCGCAGACGACCCGTGGCATCAACGTGGTCTACAACTACTGCCACGCTTACACCACGTACCCCATCAAATGCTCGGTGAGCCCCGAAGTTCCCAACAACGAAGGGAGCTTCCGCCCCATCACCGTCATCGCGCCCGAAGGCTGCATCCTTAACTGCAAGCGCCCTGCCCCGGTGGGGGCACGGCACATCCTGGGCCACTTCCTTTCGGCAGCGGTCTTCGGGGCGCTCAGCCACGTGGTTCCTGACCGGGTCATCGCTGAAGGCTCCCAGGGTCTATGGAACACCCAGTTCGACGGGATAGACGAGCGTGGCGAGCACTTCTGCTACGTCTTTTTCTCCGCGGGAGGCACCGGCGCCCGTCCCAACAAGGACGGCCTCTCGGCCACCGCCTTCCCCAGTGGTATCCATGGCGTGCCTGCCGAGATTGTGGAAAACGTATCCCCCATATTCATGGAATGCCGCGAGCTCATCAAGGACGGCGGCGGTCCCGGCAGGTTCCGGGGTGGGTTAGGTCAGCGCATGGTTCTCAGAGTGCGAGGGGGCCATCCCGCGCAACACTCGCCCATGTATGACCGCATCCACTTCCCGGCTAAGGGCTTCGCCGGTGGACTGCCCGGCGCCAAGGGACGTATCTACCTGGATGACGGCACCGTGCCACACGCCAAGACCAAGTATGTCCTCAGGCCCGACCAGAAAGTCACCCTTGAACTCCCCGGTGGTGGAGGCTTCTACCTGCCCGAGGATCGCGACCCCCAGATGGTACGCGAGGACGTGGTCGATGGATTGGTAAGTCTAATTCAGGCAAGGGAACTCTATCGTGTAGCGCTCGATCCGGAGACACTGGAACTCAACCTGCAGGAGACAGAAAAGCTCCGGTCGGCAGCACGAGGAGGACAGTGAAAGCGCACAGGCGGTGAACTCATCCAAACCTGGCATTATCAATGAATGGAAGAGCAGCGATCGCCGCAGGGCAACATGCATATCATGCAACAAGTGCTTGGAAGCCCTGAGAAAGGGAGAGGCTCTCTATTGCATTCAGCAAAAGATCGAAGAGAATAGTCGAGTGGGGATTGGTGTCTTGAACGAAGGGTAGTGATATGAGTCTGATGAATACGCGAATCAAATCTCCGGTATTAGTGCGGATACTAATTACCTTCTCTGTAATTATTTCGCTTTTAACATCGTGTAAGCCCAGAACAGCGATTCTCAGGGAGAAGTGGGAGAAAAACCCTTGTGCGAAAATAGCTTATTGGGGTGAAAAATGGAAAAAGACCCCGCTTAGCGAAAGGATAAAAGAGGCCCCCGCCGAATTGATTAAGAAGATACACATTGAAAATGAGTTTGAAGGCTTCAAAGAAAGACCTTCGCCCGTTAAACCTCCACCTGAGCTTTTTGAGGCCATGAGATCAATCCAGGCAAGTATGCCTGGCAACCTTGAGGCCATATTATACG
>JABXJY010000446.1 GCA_013375385.1 Desulfobacterales bacterium | reverse complement strand
AAGCTGCAGCACGGGGTTACCATTATCGCAACCGGTGCACAAGAGCTCAAGGTCGATGACTACCTGTATGGTCAAGACCGGCGAGTACTGAGCGCCCTTGAGCTGGACCGGTTATTTATGGAGAAGGACAGGAGACTAGGGGATGTGGGCACCTGTGTCTTCATCCAATGCGTGGGCTCCCGGATACCGGAGCGTCCATACTGCTCCCGGGTATGCTGCACCCACTCAGTTGTAAGTGCCCTGCTCTTAAAGGACATAAACCCAGCAATGAATGTCTTTATCCTCTACCGGGATATGAGGACCTATGGGTTGAGGGAGAATCTGTACCGAGAGGCCGGAGAAAAGGGCGCAGTCTTCATTCAGTACGATCATGAAAGAGGGGTAAAGGTAGAGAGGGTTAATGAGGGGCTCAGGATGAGCTTTACCGACTATGCGCTAAAGCGGGAAATACAGATCGAGCCCGAGCTGCTGGTCCTTGCATCCGCAATAGTACCCACGGATGGAGCTTCCTTGGCCCGGCTCTTCAAGGTACCTCTAAATGAAGATGGCTTCTTTGTGGAGGCCCATGTAAAGCTCAGGCCCGTTGATTTTGCAACAGATGGTGTGTTTTTCTGCGGCCTTGCCCACTCGCCGAAGTCAATTGATGAATCAATTACCCAGGCGCAGGCAGCTGCATCACGGGCCGTGACACTGCTTGCACAGAAGGTCATTCGTACCAGTGGGACGGTAGCTATGGTGAATCAGCTGTATTGCAGCAGCTGTGCGGTGTGCGTAGCCATCTGTCCTTATGGGGCACCTGCAATCAATGATGAGACGGGAAAGGCAGAGATTAATCCAGTGCTGTGCAAGGGTTGCGGCCTCTGTGTTGCATCCTGCAGATCAGGTGCCATACACCTCAACGGATTTGATGAGGGGCAGGTCATGGCCATGATCGGAAGTATTTGAGGGAGGGGGGAGAAATGGATCACTGGGAGCCAAGGATCACGGCCTTTCTTTGTGCATGGTGTAGCTATGCTGCTGCGGATTTAGCGGGGATCAACCGAATTCAGTACCCTCCAAATATAAGGCCCATCAGGGTCCCATGCTCTGCAAGGGTGAGCCCCAAATTCATCCTATCGGCCTTTATGCATGGGTCTGATGGGGTATGGGTTTCGGGGTGACACCCGGGAGAGTGCCATTACCTGGAGGGTAATTATTACGCGAGACGAAAATTCGCCCTTTTAAGGGGTCTCTTAGGGCATATCGGGATAGAACCGGAAAGAGTGCACTTCTCATGGATATCATCCTCGGAGGCGGGGAAGTTCGCTGAGGTGGCAACGGAGGTACTTGAAAGGGTGAGAGCAGTTGGCCCAGCAAAGAAGCTCGTTAAGGGGAGGGCGAGGGTCGCGTAATGAACAGGTATGTAGATGAGAT